>UQDO01000011.1 GCA_900539855.1 uncultured Oscillospiraceae bacterium | reverse complement strand
TCTATTCGCTACTTCTATTTTTTACTTTTTGTCACACATCATTGTAACACATACAAGATCGTCACAAACCGTCATAAATAGTACTTGACAACACCTTGTATATGGTGTAATATGTAGTTGTTCAGTTTCCGAATTTGTCCGTCTGTTAAATGAACAGACGGACAAGCTCGGATTTTGCGTTTGCTTTTGAACGATTTGTTGTTCAAAACAGTTTACGAACGTATTATTTGTGAACAATTACGGTCTGTTATGGAGGAAATATTGCAATGAAAATCAAAAAACTTTTGTCCGTTATTCTTTCGGCACTGATGCTCGTGTCAGTCGCCGCACTTGCCGGCTGCGGCAGCAGCAAGGAAAAGGTAATAATATACACGGCAGCGGAGGATTATCGTATTGAGTATATACGCTCACGCCTTTCCGAACAATTCCCGGACTATGATGTTACAATAGAATACATGTCGACAGGAGAGCTTGCGGCAAAGCTGATCTCAGAAGGCAAGGATTCCGCATGCGATATCATCTATGAGCTTGAATACAATTATATGCTGAAGCTGGACAAGGCAGGCAATCTTGCCGATGTTTCGGGGCTTTGTGATCAAGCACAGTTTACGGATGATACTATTGTCAGCAAAAACTATGTTCCCACATACCGCAACGGCGGCGCGATCATTTTGAATACCGATGTTTTGAAAGAAAAAGGTCTTGCGGAGCCTGAAAGCTATGACGATCTTTTGAAACCGGAGTACAAAGGACTTATATCTATTCCGAATCCGAAGTCATCGGGAACCGGCTATATGTTCTATAAGTCTCTTGTCAATGCCTGGGGAGAAGAAAAAGCTCTTAAGTATTTTGACAGTCTCACTGAAAATATACTTTCGTACACAAGTTCAGGATCAGGTCCTGTCAACTCCCTTATACAAAAGGAAGTCGCAATAGGTCTCGGTATGACTCCGCAGGCTGCGACCAAGATCAACGAAGGTCGGACAGAACTGAAGATCAAGTTCTTTGATGAAGGCTCGCCGTACTGCCTCTACGGTCAATCGATCATTAAGGGCAAAGAATCAAAAGAAGCGGTAAAGGAAGTATTTAAATTCCTCAGCGGAAAGCTGACCGAAGAAAATACGGAAAAATTCTGTCCCGAAAAAATATATAAGGACAAGAATTTCAGCGTTGATAATTTTCCCTCTGATATAAAGTATGCCGATATGAGCGGCGATACACCTGAGGCAAAGGAAGATCTTCTTGCCAAATGGAAGTACTGACAGAAAGGCTGCTTGCCAAGTGGAAATATTGAATCAGAGTATCAAGTTGAAGGTCACCGATCTTTGCAAAAAATTTGACGGGAAAATGGCACTTGACAATGTGAGCTTCGATGTTTTCGACGGCGAATTTTTGTCAATACTCGGTCCCTCCGGCTGCGGAAAAACAACTCTGCTGAGAATACTTATCGGACTTTTGCAGCCGACCTCCGGCACCATTGTAAACGGAGACGGCAGAGACATCACCGCTTGGGCGCCGGGCGACCGCAATATGGGAATAGTGTTTCAGAATTATGCTCTGTTCGAAAACATGACCGTGCTCGGCAACGTTGAGTATGCGCTGAAGATACGCAAAGACCGGAAGGCGTCGGCAAAAGCCGATGCGACCGAAATGCTCGATATAATGGGGCTTTCCGAACACCTTAATAAAAAGCCGCGCGATCTTTCCGGCGGTCAGCAGCAGCGTGTCGCCATCGCGCGTACGCTGGTTCTGAATCCCGATATAATACTGTTTGACGAGCCCATGTCGGCGCTTGACGTTGACACGAGAATATCCCTGCGCCGCGAGATCAAGGATCTGCAGAAGCGCTTCGGCACAACAATGATATACATTACCCACGATCAGGAGGAGGCGTTTGCCATGTCCGACCGTGTGATGATAATGGACAATGCAAAGCTCATACAGCTCGACACACCGGAAAATATCGTAAATGATCCGGCAAACGATTATGTCCACCGCTTTGTCATTGATAATCTCCGTGCCAAGGTCGACTCCATAAAGAAGTATGTGAGGGACTGATATGACCGTGACACAAACACCTGCAAGGCGTCGCAGCCGCTCGTTCGGAACGGGGCTGTCAAAGCTTGCCCTGCTTCTGCTTTTCTGTGCAATAGTGTTGGTGCCTCTTATAAGAATGCTGACACATATAACGCCCGACAGCATAAGCAAGGTATTTTCATCACCGACAATAGGCAGGGTGACACTCAATACCGTTACCGTGTCGCTTACCGCTACGGTTATAACGGTAATAATAGCCTACCTGCTTGCGCTCTCGGTGGAGCGCACAGCCATACGCGCAAAGGGACTTTTCAGGGTTATACTTGTACTCCCTATGCTTATCCCTTCAATCTCGCACGGTATGGGACTTATATTGCTGCTTGGAAACAACGGCATAATAACAAGGCTGCTTAATCTTAAAATGAGTATTTACGGCTTCGGCGGTATAACTATAGGATCTGTGCTTTATGCGTTTCCGGTAGCGTTTCTGATGTTTGCCGATGTCATGAAATACGAGGATCGCTCGCCTTACGAGGCGGCACGCGTGCTCGGGATACCCAAATGGCGCCAGATAACATCAATAACCTTTCCGTTCCTGCGCCGTCCGCTGATATCGATAGTATTCGCAACCTTCACCATGATAGTAACCGACTACGGTGTACCGCTCATGGTCGGCGGAAAGTTCACGACTCTGCCGGTGCTTATGTATCAGGAGGTTATAGGTCAGCTGAATTTTGACCGCGGCAGCGTGTACGGTGCCATACTTCTTATCCCTGCCGTTATAGCGTTCCTGTTTGACCTTACAAATAAAGATAAAGGCAATCAGTCATTTGTTATCAAGCCGTTTGAGCAGGCAAGATCCGCAGCAGCGCTTACGGTTTCATATGCGTATACCATAATGATTGCAGCTCTGACGCTGCTGCCCGTAGTATCGTTCATGATATTGGGCTTTGCTGAAAAATACCCTACCGATCTTGCATTTTCCTTTGCAAACATCGGAAAGGTGCTTGATCTTAAAGGCGGCGATTATCTTCTGAATTCGGTCATCATTGCCCTGTTTGTTTCGGTATTAGGTACGGTGCTCGGATTTGTGACGGCATATTTTACGGCACGTTCAAGAACGTTTTCGTCAAAGCTGCTGCACCTGATAGCAATAACCGCAATGGCGATACCGGGCATAGTCCTCGGCCTTTCGTATGTGCTCGTGTTCAAGGGCACATTTATATACGGTACGCTTGCCATACTAATAATGGTCAACATCGTCCACTTCATCGCCTCGCCTTACCTGATGATGTACAACTCGCTCGGTAAAATAAACGAGAACATTGAAGCTGTCGGCGATACGCTGGGTATCGGAAGACTGCGCCTTGTAAAGGATGTTTTCATACCGCAGAGCTTTTCGACCCTTGTTGAAATGTTCAGCTATTTCTTTGTAAACAGCATGATGACGATATCGGCTGTGTCGTTCCTTGCGAACACGTCAAACAAGCCGGTTTCACTGATGATAAATCAGTTTGAAGCACAGATGCAGCTGGAATTAGCCGCGATAGTATCGCTTGCAATACTTATAGTAAACCTCGCGATAAAGGGAATCACCGCGCTTATAAGGCATGCATCCAAAGCATAATATCGATAACGCATCCGGGCAGGAGCTATTGCTCCTGCCCGCTTTTTACACATAAAATATAAATTTCAGTATATTTACGATCACCGCAAATAATGCTTGTATTATTAAGCGATTAATGGTAACATGTATTTGTATATATCCGGTGGGGGAAAGTAAAGTGGAATACCGCAACATTATTGACACGCATATTCATTCGGACAATTCAAAGGACGCTCACCATTCGGTGACGCTCATATGCGAACAGGCTGTTAAAAAAGGCGTGCGCGCCATAGCTGTGACCGATCACTGCGAATGTATCGAATACGAAGAATATAATCACGCCGTGACCTGCCGACAGTCGGTATTTGAGACGGTCAAGGTGCGAAAGGTCTTTGAGGGGCAGCTTGCCGTCGCGACCGGCGTTGAGCTTGGCTGCCCGGCAAGAAATATCGACGCGGTAAACGACGTCATGAAAAACAAATTCGACTTTGTGCTTGCCTCCGTTCACAGGATAAGAGGCAAGAAAAAGGGCTTTTATCACCTTGATTATAAAAGGGACTCCAACCGTCCCGAGCTGCTTATGCCGAGATATTTTGACGATATCATTGAAACGGTCGAATGGAACGGATTTGATTCGCTGGCGCATCTGACCTATCCGCTGCGCTGCTTCCCTGCTGAGCAGCTGGCTGATTTCAGCATCATGCAGTGCAGAGATCAGATATATTATATACTTGAAACGCTTGCCAGAAACAAAAAGGCGCTTGAGATCAACACCTCCGGCGGCAGGATAGTTACAGAGGATATCGAAACATCGCTTTTTCCGCCGCTTGAGATACTGAAGCTCTTTAAAAAGCTGGGCGGAGAGTATGTCACGGTCGGCTCCGACGCACACAACGCCTATGATGTTGGCAGAGGTATTGCCGACGCATATGATGCGGCGCTTGCTGCCGGATTTGAATATGTTACCTATTACGAGGGACGCGTCCCTCTCCAGCTTAAAATAGAATAATTTTTCGGAGTGATGATGTATGAATATAAAACTGCTTAAAATGCTCAGCAAAAACGCACGTTATACGATACACGACCTTGCCGTTATGTCGGGTCTTACCGACGATGAGGTCAGAAGTGAGATAACCTCAATGGAAAAGCAGGGGCTTATAAGGGGATACAAGGCTGTTATAGACTGGGAGAGCCTTGACAGCGCAATGGTATCCGCAATAATCGAATTGAAGGTCGAGCCGCAGCCCGATGTCGGTTTTGAACAGATAGCCGAAAGCGTTATGAAGTATTCAGAGGTCGAGTCGGTCTATCTTATGTCGGGCGGATACGATCTGTGCGTTATAGTAAAGGGCAAGACCTTTCAGGAGGTCGCAATGTTCGTTGCAAAGCAGCTTGCACCTATGGAGTATGTGATATCAACAGCAACGCACTTTATACTTCGCAGATACAAGGAGCTTGACGTTGAACTTATGGGAAACAGCGACGACAGGGAGACGATGTCACTGTGATGGATTACGGAAAGATACTGAATCAGACGGTCATTGACATAAAGCCGTCAGGGATAAGAAAGTTCTTTGATATCGCCGCGGAAATGGACGATGTAATATCACTTGGCGTCGGCGAACCGGATTTTCAGACGCCGTGGCATATAAGACAGGCAGGTATAGTGTCGCTGCAGAACGGCAAGACAAGGTACACCTCAAACCGCGGACTTAAAGAGCTGCGCGCCTGCATTTCAAAATATATAAACGACCGCACCGGAGTGAAATACGATCCTGAGACCGATATACTTGTGTCGGTTGGCGGCAGCGAGGCTATCGACGCCGCTGTCCGCACGTTAGTGTCGCCGGGCGACGAGGTGCTCATTGTTGAGCCGAGCTTTGTATGCTATGAGCCTATATGCAGGCTTGCTGGAGGCATACCCGTGGCGCTGCCGACCAAGGCGGAAAACAGCTTCAGACTGACCCCTTCTGAGCTTCAAAAGCACATAACACCGCGCACAAAGGCACTCATACTGCCGTATCCCGGCAATCCCACAGGCGCTATAATGGAGAGAAACGACCTTGAGGCGATAGCGGCTGTTTTGAGAGAAACCGATATTATGGTCATATCGGACGAGATATATTCAGAGCTGACATACACGGGCGACCGCCATGTTTCGATATCATGTATCGACGGCATGAAGGAAAGAACGGTCGTTGTGAACGGCTTTTCCAAGACCTATTCAATGACCGGCTGGCGGCTGGGCTACGCCTACGGACCGGCTCCTGTCATAAAACAGATGACCAAAATACATCAGTTCGCCATAATGTCGGCACCGACTACATCGCAGTACGCCGCCATCGAAGCGGTCAAAAACGGCAGACACGATATCGAAAACATGGTAGAGGAATATGACATGCGCCGCAGACTTATAGTTGACGGGTTCCGCACGCTCGGATTTGAATGCTTTGAACCGCTGGGCGCTTTCTACGCTTTTCCGTCTATAAGATCAACCGGAATGTCGTCCGAAGAATTCTGCGAGAAGCTGCTTTATTCAAAAAAGGTGGCGGTCATTCCCGGCAACGCCTTCGGGCAGAGCGGTGAGGGACACATCAGGGCTTCGTACTGCTATTCCGTGGAGCATATCAAAGAAGCGCTGCACCGTATCGGAGAATTTCTTTCCGAAAACGGATTGAGGTAGCGGATGTTATGGGGATATTCAAGGCTTACGCTAAGATAAATCTGTCGCTTGCCGTCACCGGAAAACGTGATGACGGGTACCATACGCTGAGCTCGGTAGTTCAGTCGGTGTCGCTTGCGGATGAGCTTGAGATAACTACCGGTATCGGGGCTTTGCGGTTCTCGTGCAGCAATAAAAATATCAAAACAGAGGACAACCTGTGCTTTATGGCGGCAAAGCTGTTTTTCGAAAGCGCCGGCATAGCGCCCGATGCTGAAATAGTTTTAAGGAAAAACATTCCCGTGACCGCCGGGCTTGGCGGCGGCAGCACCGATGCCGGAACGGTGCTTTCGGCACTGAACAGGCTGTACGGCAGACCGCTTGATAAGGATACATTATATAAGATCGGGCTGAAGCTCGGCGCCGACGTTCCGGTCTGCATGGCAGGCGGCACGGTGCTTATGGAGGGCATCGGCGAACGTCTTACGCGGCTGCCCGATCTGCCGGACTGTCACATAGTTATTGCAAAGAAAGGCGAAAAAGGCTCGACAGGCGAAATGTATAAAAGGCTTGACGGGCTGAGCTTAGAAAAAACTGCGGACACAAAAAGCATAATAAACGGTATTGAAACGGGCGACCTTGCAGCTGTCAGCCGTCACCTTTACAACTGCTTTGAGGCTGTCTGTTCTGGGGACGCTATAAGCGGAACAAAGGCGGTCATGTATGAGAAAGGCGCATTGTACAGCGGATTGTCCGGCGCCGGACCGTCGGTTTTCGGTATCTTCAATGACAGGCGTTCTGCTGCCGGTGCGGCAAACGAACTGAAGTGTGGCGGCTGCGAGGTCTATATTTGCGAGCCGCAAAGACATCTTTGCGAATAAAACAGGAAAATAAAGGTAATACTTCCTTTGAGCTCAGAATTTCGAAGGGAGTATTTTGATTTTGAAAGCAGCACATATAATAGAAAACGTACTTAAAAACATCGACCGCAGAATGGCGGTGAGAGCAGTTGCCTGCGGACTTGTTTTTGCGGCAGCCTGCTCGTTTGCAGGCTTCGGCGCGAAATGCGACGGAATAAGAAGCAGCGTTTTGAGGATGCACATAATAGCCAATTCCGACGAGGCAAAGGATCAGGAACTTAAGCTGTTTGTAAGGGACAGGCTGCTGGCTGTATCGTCTGAAGTGTTTGACGGCTGTATAAGCGAAGCCGATGCAGAGGCTGCGGCAGAGGAAAACATAAATCTCTTGCAGCGCACCGCCGAGGATGCCATCCGTGATTTCGGCTCAAAAAGCCAGGTCACCGTGTCGGTGGGCGACGCGTGGTTCTCAAACAGGGAGTATGATGATTTTACATTGCCTGCCGGGACCTACAAGGCCGTCCGTGTGGTGATTGGAAACGGCAGCGGTCACAACTGGTGGTGTGTAATGTTTCCGGCAGTGTGTCTGCCTGCGGCGTCTGACGGCGGAAAAGACATATCGTCTGTGCTTACCGAGGACGAGACCGATGTTGTGAAAAACAGCGATAAATATGTTGCAAAATTCAAGGTCGTCGAGCTTTACGAGGACATCAAAAACCGGCTTTACAAATGGCTGTCATAGTAAAACTTAAAAATTTAATGTTTTTTTTAAAAATCACTTGCATTTTGGTTTAAGGTGTGGTATCATTCCTTTGTTAATGTGAAGCGAATGAGAGGGGTGACAACATGAAAGAGGGTATTCATCCGCAGTATGACAAGGTGATTGTTAAGTGTGCATGCGGAGCGGAATTTGAAACGCGTTCGACAAAAAAGGATATCCGTTTGGATATTTGCTCGAAATGTCATCCGTTTTTCACCGGCAGACAGAAGCTCGTCGATACCGGCGGTCGTGTAGACAGATTTAAAAAGCGTTTCGGTATGGAAACGAAATAATTGTTTCGTGTATCGCAAAGCCGCGGCTGGGTTTCAGTTGCGGCTTTTTTGTTTTTTATATAAGGGTGGTGGGACGGATGGAAGAGTACAAAACTGTAAGACAAAGCGCCACGGCGGAATATGAGGAAAAGCGGTCGAGATTTATAGCACAGTGCATACCGGTCACGACCGAGGCGGATGCTGCGGCGCATATTCAGCGGATCAAAAAGGAGAATTTCGGCGCAAGGCATAATGTGTATGCATATATGCTTAAAGACGGTGGACTGTCGCGCTGCTCCGACGACGGCGAGCCTCATTCCACCGCAGGTATGCCGACTTTGGAGGTCATAAGATCGGCAGGAGTTGTCGATTGCCTTATTGTAACGACCAGATATTTCGGCGGCGTGCTGCTCGGCACGGGCGGACTTGTGCGCGCGTATACCGCAGCGGCTAAAATGTCAATGGAGGCGGCAGGAATCGCGGTCATGAAAATGTGCCGGATATGTAAGATAACATGCGACTATCCGTCATACGACAGGGTCGTACGACTTTTGGCTGACAACGGAGCGTCGGTGCAAAACACGGAATACGGTACGGCGACAGCAGTTACTTTTTCGGTCCCGTTCGACATTTTTGACGGTCTTTGTGCAAAAATCACCGACACATTTTCCGGAAAGCTGACATGCGAAGTAATAAAAAACGATTTTTCGCCCTTTTAAGAGATTTTTTTGAAAAATTTAGAGTACAAAGAGAAAAAATTACGAATAGTATTAATGAGTGAGATATAAAGGTGGTGATACGATGGCTTTGCCGCAGGAGTTCCTGATGGAGCTTAAGTATAAAAACGACATTGAGTCGGTCTTGTCGCCTTATGTTGCGCTTAAGAGACGCGGCAGCAACCTTGTGGGTCTTTGCCCTTTTCATAACGAAAAGACGCCGTCGTTCACCGTTTATCCCGAAAACGGGTCGTACTATTGCTTTGGCTGCGGACAGGGCGGAGACATCATCACATTTATAATGAGGATAGAAAACCTCGATTATATGGACGCTGTCAGCCGGCTTGCCGATCGCGCAGGGCTCCGTATGCCGGAAAACGGGCAGGACGACCGGGAACTCAAATTAAAGAACGACATTTATGAAGCCAACCGCGAGGCGGCGCTGTTTTACCACTCATACCTTTTGAGTGAGGGCGGCAGGGCAGGACTTGACTATTTTCTGTCCCGTGGGCTGACGCCTAAGACCATACGGCATTTCGGACTGGGCTTCGCTCCGGACGACTGGCACGCACTGCAGGATCACCTGCGTTCTAAGGGCATTTCCGACTATGTGATGCGGCAGGCTGACCTTGTTGCGGTGTCAAACAAGACCAACGGCAGCGGCAGCAAAACGCAGTTTACATACGACCGGTTCCGTAACCGTGTCATGTTCCCGATAATCAATATCCACGGCAAGGTCATAGGCTTCGGCGGCAGGGCAATGCCGGGCAATGAAAAGCAGGGCGGTAAGTACATAAACACGTCCGATACGCCGGTGTTTAAAAAGAGCAACAACATGTATGCCATGAACTTTGCAAAAAGCTGCTGCTCAAAGCAGATGATACTTGTAGAGGGCAATATTGATGTTATAAGCCTGCATCAGGCAGGCTTCTGCAACACGGTCGCGGCGCTCGGCACATCGTTTACCGAGGAGCAGGCGAGGCTGCTCGGCAGATACACCAAAGAGGTAGTAATAACGCTTGACGCCGATGCAGCCGGCGAAAAGGCGACCGACCGCGCGATGAAGATACTTGACGGCGTTGGCGTTGAGGCAAGGGTGCTGAGACTGCCCGAATGCAAGGACCCTGACGAATACATAAAAAAGTTCGGCGCTGCGCGCTTCGGGGCACTGCTTGAGGGCACGGTCAGCGATATCGAATACAGGCTTTACACCGCAGCAAAGGAGATCGATCTTGACGCGCCCGACGGCAGGCTGCAATATCTCAAAAAAGCATGCGGCGTTTTAGCCGAGCTTGATGACAGCTTGGCTGTGGATCTTTATGCCGGCAGGCTTTCGGAAAAATACGGCGTTTCAAAGGATGTCCTGCTTAAAAATACCGCCGATCTGCAAAAAAAGCAAAGGTCAAAGACCGCGAAGAAACAGCTTGACAACATTATAAGACCGCGCATGGAAAGAGATGCGGTAAACCCCGAAAAGCAGCAGCACAGGCGTGCAGCGGCAGCCGAGGAGGCGGTCATATGCGTGCTGATAAAGCACCCTGATCTGGCATCTAAGGCTGAGGAGGAGCTGCCGCCCGACAACATGCTTACCGAATTTGACCGCAGGGTCTACCGGCGTATTCTGGAAATAGAAAACAGCGGAAGCGAATTTGATCTTATGCTTTTGGGCGGAGATTTCACACCGGACGAGATCGGTGCAGTGACTCGCATCATGACCGGTTCTGCCGGAAAGGACAATCCCGAAAGGGTGCTGCTTGACAGCATAAAGGTTATAAACGAGGAACGTGAGGCGTTATCGGACCGCAATATCGACAGCCTGCCGGATGATGAATGGGCAGAAAAGCTAAAAAAACTGACAGACAGCAAAAAAAAGAGATAAAAGCCCGTTATCGGGTCAAAATATAGGGAGAATAGGGAGTTTGAACATGGAAGAAAAAAGAAAAAAGACCGCCGTTAATGACGATATTATACCGGATGCGGAGCCTGAGACCACGCCGGAGGAAAATCTCATTAACGACAGCTATACCAAGGACGACTCGGATCAGAAGGATGATTATCTTGAAATAGAGGACGAGATCCCGGATAATCCCGAAAATCTTGAGGCTGAGCCTCCTCTGCTTGATCTTGATTTCCTTGAGCCGACCGAGGAAGACCTCAAAATGGCGGATATCGAGGACGTGGACAAGCTTGAGGAAACGGTCATGTCCATGGACAACATTTCGCTCGACGATCCGGTAAAGGTCTATTTAAAGGAAATAGGCAGAGTACCGCTGTTGACACCAGACGAGGAAATAGAGCTTGCCAAGCGCATAGGCGACGGAGACGAGGCTGCAAAAAAACGTCTTACCGAGGCTAACCTGCGTCTTGTTGTCAGCATTGCAAAAAGGTATGTCGGACGCGGTATGCATTTCCTCGATCTCATTCAGGAGGGAAATGTGGGCCTTATAAAGGCGGTCGAGAAATTTGACCACACCAAGGGCTTCAAATTTTCGACCTACGCCACATGGTGGATACGTCAGGCAATAACGAGAGCCATTGCGGATCAGGCAAGAACCATACGCATACCGGTCCACATGGTCGAGACCATAAACAGACTGAAAAAGGTACAGAGCCAGCTGCTGCATGAAAACGGACACGAGCCGAGCGAGGAGCTTATAGCCGAAAAAATGGATATGTCGGTCGAAAGGGTGCGTGAGATAATGCGCGTAGCTCAGGAGCCGGTGTCTATGGAAACACCTATAGGTCCTGAGGAGGACAGCCGGCTTATGGACTTTATACGCGACGAGGATGCCCTGGCACCGGACGACGCCGCGCTCAAGACCATAACCAACGAGGACATCGACGCTGTTTTAAAGACACTTACACCGAGGGAGGAAGCTGTCATAAGACTGCGCTTCGGACTCAAAGACGGCAGGTGCCACACCCTTGAGGAGGTCGGAACAGAGTTCCACGTCACAAGAGAACGCATCCGTCAGATAGAGGCAAAGGCACTCAGAAAGCTGCGCCATCCGGTAAGAAGCAACAAGTTCAGGGAGAGGTGACCCGAAATGAAATTTGAATACAAAACAAGCGGCACATGCTCAAGGAAGATAACGCTTGATATTGAAAATGATATTTTACGTTCGGTCGAATTTGAGGGCGGCTGCAACGGCAACCTCAAGGGCATATCGAGTCTTTGCAGCGGCATGAAGATCGACGATATAATAGAAAAAACCAAGGGAATAAAATGCGGTTTCAAGCAGACCTCATGTCCTGATCAGCTGGCAAATGCGCTGATGGCATACAAAAACAGTGTGCACTGATCAGGATTCTTAAACTAAACTAAAAGGCAGGGATGAAGATGTGTGATGAAGATATAAAAATTGCCCGCCCGAAAGGCTCTAAGATCGGTATTGACACAAAAAGCGTCCCGGATGTGCAGGAGGAATACGACAGGGAAAACGCCAACGGAAACCTTTCCAGGGCGCGCGAACTGGGTGTGTCCTTAGCACACGAGGTGGTCGATAAAATGGGCACCTTTACAATGGAGGACGAGGAAAGCGGCAATATAGAAATGGATGTGCAGCGCGGTCTGCTCATGACCTTTGCCGCAACGGTCGTGCTTGAGAAAATGCCTTCAAGCTCGGTGGTGTCCTTAGCCGCCAAAAACAGCTTCAACGCCGAGATAGAAAAGCTGTCGCCGGTGCTTTACGGTGCGGTCGGCGATTCGGGCGCGTTCTCGTTTTATTATCTCGCCTACCGGCGCGGCGCCGATATCGAACGCAGAATAGGTCAGACCTTTGCGATGCTGTGCTCGCATGACGGTGACCCGGTGTATCAGGAGCTCGGCGAGGCGATATATTGTTGGTTTACCTCACTTGCCGGAAAAAGATTTGCGGCATCGGGGCTTTAAATGAAAGGCAGCCGCCTGCCTCGGTTTACTGTAGGTTACACCCGGAGCCATAAGGCATCAGGGTGTAACTTGAGAAACCTCAAGGCGGATAAATATAAATTTTAAGGCGCGTATTTTCGCTGCCTTGCCGTATATGCGGCGGAAAGGATGAATCATGAAGGTTACAAAGGATATGTGCATCGGCGATATACTCGATATGGATGCAGGAACAGCAGAATTTTTCTTTGAGATAGGCATGCATTGCCTCGGATGCCCGGCATCACGCGGAGAGTCGGTTGAGGACGCCTGTGCCGTTCACGGAACCGATTGTGATGAGCTCATAGCCAAGCTCAACAACTATCTGGAGAACAAGTAATGGCGGCAGATCGCCGTCTGGCAACGATTGCGGAGATGATCCGCAAAGGAGATCGCGTGGCGGACATAGGCTCCGACCACGCGTATCTTCCGATACTTCTTGTAAAGTCCGGAATATCGCCGTCCGCCATCGCCTGTGACGTGTCGGACGGACCTATAAACAACGCCCGTGCAAACATCGAAAGATCGGGCGTTTTTAATGTTGCAGTCAGAAAAGGCGACGGACTTGCGGCTGTGAGCCCTTATGACGCCGACACATTCGTAATAGCCGGAATGGGCGGAGACCTTATAATTAAAATACTGTCCGGCTGCGATTGGATAAAGAACAGCAGATACGAGCTTATATTGCAGCCAATGACCTCTGCTGAGGATCTTAGAAAATATCTTACGGAAAACGGGTTTCCAATAACGGAAGAACGCGCCGTGACATCGGCAGGCAGAATATATACAATAATAAAGGCGGTTTATTCCGGTGTAAGGACGGAATGTGATCCGCTGTTTTACTATGTCGGCATGCTGCCGCGCAATATCGGTGAACAGGAAAGAAAATACATATCACGAAAAAGAAGGATACTCGCCAAGCTATCGGACGATATATCCTCTATAGATACTGAAAAGGAAAGATACAGCAGGCTTCTCTCGGTTATTGAACAGATGGACAGGCTGCTTTGCGAAGAAGAATAATGGGTCAGGACGGAATATTTTTAACCGAAGTAAAAAAGGAAATAGCAGACGTACTCGACGGCACGAGGATAGACAAGATCTTTCAGCCGTCAAGAGATGAGATCGTGATTTTGTTCAGAGCGTCCGGCGTGGCAAAAAAGCTGCTTTTGTCGGTGCGCCCTTCATCGCCGCGCGTCTGTTTTACCGAAAGTACGCCCGAAAATCCGCCTCAGCCGCCGATGTTCTGCATGCTGCTGAGAAAACATCTGTCAGGCGCAAGGTTTTTGTCGGTCGGTGACGACGGTGCTGAGCGCATGGTGACCTTCATACTTTTGGCAACCGACGAAATGGGCGACCGGTCAGAGGTGCGCCTTGCGGCTGAGTTCATAGGAAAGCAGACCAATCTTATACTTATAAGACAGGACGGCAGGATAATAGACGCCCTGCGGCGTTCGGATATAGAGTCGGGCGGCAGGATGATACAGCCCGGTGCTATCTACGAAAAGCCTGAAAGACAAAGCAAGCTGAGTGTGACCGAAAATTCCGCACATTTTCTTGCCGATGCGGTAATTAATAGGGACGGGAGCCTTTGCACCGCATTGATAGATGTGCTGGACGGCGTGTCGCCGCTGATCTCCCGGGAGATATGCACATTGGCTCATATCGATACCGCAGCCGATGTAAAAACAATCGGCGGCAGTGAAAGAGACGCTTTATGTCTGGCACTTGACGACCTTAAAAACAGCATTACGCATCCTCAGCCCACAGCCGTTCTTGGCGCGGACGGCGTGCCGTTTGAATTTTCATACCGCAGTATAACGCAGTATGGGGACAGTGCCGTTTGCAAGAGTTTTGAAGACTTTTCGGCACTTCTTGAGACAGTCTATGCCGAACGCGACCGGCGCGAACGGCTCAAAGCGTTGGCGTCGGATCTTGTAAGACTGCTGAAGAACCTGCATGCAAGGGCTGCAAAAAAGGTTGCCGTAAGGGAAAAGGAACTGTCACGCTGCAAAGATGGGGAAAAGTACAGGATACTCGGTGAGCTGCTCAAAACCTACGGTGATCAGAGTCTGCGCGGCGTGCCGTATGTCGATGTGCCGAATTATTATGATCCGGAATGTAAGCTGCAACGTGTTCCGCTTGACACCTCGCTGTCGGTGACTCAGAATGCCCAGAAGTATTTCAAGGAATACAAAAAAAGCTGCAATGCCGCGGCGGTATTGGGCGATCTTATAGCCGAAAGCAGGCAGGAGCTTATATACATCGAAAGTGTAATGGATGAGCTTGAAAGAGCCAAAACGGCTGAGGATCTGCGCGAGATAAGGGACGAGCTTGCTGCTGCCGGATATATAAGAGGCGGCAACATGCAGAATAAAAGAAAAAATGCCGGGAAAAATCCTATAGAAATGACCTCGCCCGACGGATTTAAGGTGCTTATAGGACGCAACAACCGCCAGAACGATGAACTGACGCTGAAAATTGCGGATAAAACCGACTGGTGGTTCCATACTAAGAATATACCGGGGTCGCACGTTATAGTGCGGTCTGACGGAAACGAGCTGCCGGAAAGCACGGTCATGTTTGCTGCACTAATAGCGGCTAAGAATTCCAAGGCGGCAAATTCATCGTCGGTGCCGGTAGATTATACTAAGGTGAAATACGTCAAAAAACCGGCAGGGGCAAAGCCGGGTATGGTCATATATAAGACCAACCGTACGGTTTTTGTCACTCCGATAGAGGTGGAAAAATGAGGATTGGCATCTCCACAGCCAGTTTGTACCCGATGAGAACCGAGGAAGCGCTGCTTTTTCTTTGCAAAAACGGCGTTAAGGTTACTGAAATATTTTTCAACAGCTTTGACGAGTTAAAACCTGAGAACGTGCGTCGCTTAAAATGCACAGCCGACGGTTTTGGTACGGAAATAGTGTCGGTTCATCCGTGCGGATCGGTGGGAGAGCCATATTTTCTTTTTTCGGAATATGACCGCAGGACAGAGGAAACCCTGCGGTTCTATGAGCAATACTATGAGACGGCGGCGCTGCTTGGTGCCAAATATGTAGTGCTGCACGGCGACTCAATACACGGCACATTATCTATGGAGCGCTACTGTGAGCGGCTGATGCTCATGAACCGGTCGGCAAACAGGTACGGCGTTTCGGTCACACACGAAAATGTCAACCGCTTCCGCGCGTCAACTTTGGAAAATATACGCGGGATAAGGCGCTTTACAAACGACGGGATAAAGTTTACCTTTGATGTCAAGCAGTGCATAAGAGCAGGCTTTGACCCGTCGGTCATATACGACGCCATGAAAGGAAATATAGTAAACGTTCACCTGAGCGACCACAGCAGCACCACTGAGTGTATGCTGCCGGGAAACGGAGATTACGACCTGAAAGCGCTTTTATCAAGGCTCGAAAATGACGGATACAAAGGGGCTGCTCTCATAGAGGTATATAGAAATGCATATGACAACCCCGGGGAATTGATTTCATCGCTTAAATTTTGTGAATAATATTCACAAAATGTGTTGACTTTTGTCGAATTAGTGCTATAATGTATTCAAAGAGTGAATTTAATTAACATTTTTTGGAGGTAGCTTGATGAATACTTATATGTACAACTATAGAAATGCGAAGTACTCTATGACTACATCAACCGAGAGAGTTGACGGTTTGCCGGTCAAAATGTACGGAGTGAGAGGCAAAAGCGGAAACGATATTATTACTATCCCCGGACTGTCCGAGGACTCTGTCAGAATGAAAAACCTCGTTGAAAATATGAACCGCAGTGACCTTGAGCTTTGCCAGCTGAAGGATGTTGTTGAGGACTTTTTGTTTGAAAGCTACGGTATATTGCTGTTTTGAGAAAATATATGATGATAACATAAAAGCAGGAGATGATACATCTCCTGCTTAAATTTTTGCCGTTATCTGTATCCGACCGCCTTTATCAGACGCCTTGCATACTCGGCATATCCGGCGGCGGTGGGATGAACATTGTCGCCGCTTATTTCAATGTTCCAGTTGCGCGTGTCTATATATTTTACGTTATCAAGGGTTGCTTCCATATTCTTTGCCGCTGACTCTATAGTGCTAAGGCGCATTTTCGTGTCGCTGTCGGCAGACGGCAGGGGAAGGAATATCCTTGCGTTCGGGTAAAGCTGTCTTATTTTCGGAACGAATTCTTTGTAAACCTCGAGATAGCCTTTTGCATTTTCCTCGTTTATAAGCGCATCGTTCGTGCCCAAATTTATAAAAATATCGTCCGGCGTTTCGGCAAGGGAAAGGTCATAATCGGGTGCGTCCTTTATGGCGACCGACGGAGGACAGAGCTTGTAAAAGGCAGTTTCCATGCCGGTACGGACCGCATCCTTTTCCTTTTCCGGGAGGGAATAGTAGCCTCTGCCGTCGCAAAGCGGCAATCCACCGAGGGCAACGCAGGTGTAGTCCCAGTCCATCTCCTGAGGGATGACCGCCGAATAACCGTTGGCTGCGGTCAGTGAATCGCCTATAAACAGAATATGTCTGCTGCGCTTTTCCATTTCGCAAAGGCTGCCGTCGATCACAAGATCCTTTATTATAAGCGGCCGCTCGGTGCTGTGACCGGTTATCCTTATTGTGTGCGGTTTGTCGTCCTGCATATAGAAGGTCAGGGAACCGGTGCTGCGTGAGCAGTTGGTCAGCATACTGCCGTCAAGCTTTACGGAATATACAGCCGAATCGCCCTCGGTCGAAAAACCGAAGCTTTTGCCCTGAATTTTAAATTCAAGGTACGGTCTGCACCAGTATCCGGTCATTTTGTGACTGTCGCCGCTCCACCTGCCGTGGAAACGGAGCTTTTCATTGTCAAGAGCTATTGTTTTCATTAAGATATCCCCTTATAGATTTATTCCCTATAGTCTATATCCAAAGTTGCCTGAGCGTTTAAATCCACCCCTGCAATATTGCCGGAATTATATTCATATATCGCCTGTGCACCGACCATTGCCGCATTGTCGCCGCAGTATTTAAGTTCTGGATAATAAAGCTCAAAACCGCGGCTGTCACATTCGTCACGCATGCGCCGCCTTAATTCCGAGTTTGCGGAAACGCCGCCGGCAATGACTATTTTTTTTAGCCCCGTAAGCTCTGCCGCCTTCATTGTGTTGGCAATAAGAATGTCGCAGACGCGCTGTCTTACCGTGGCGCAAAGCACCGGCACGTCTATTTCCTCGCCCTTCTGCGCGGCATTGTGCGTAAGATTTATAACGGCGGTCTTAAGCCCCGAAAAGCTGAAATCAAGCTCGCAGCCGTCAACATGCGGCCAGGGCATGGGATATTTTTTAAGGTCGGCTGTCGTGGCGGTCTTGTCAAGCATCACTCCGCCCGGATACGGAAGCCCCATCGATCTTGCCGATTTGTCAAAACATTCTCCGGCGGCGTCGTCGTGAGTTCTTCCTATTATCTCAAAGCTTGTGTATCCGTTTACCTTGACTATAAGGCTGTTGCCGCCCGATACCATGAGGCAAAGAAACGGCGGTTCAAGAGTTGGATCGGACAGATAATTTGCGGCTATGTGGCTTCTTAAATGATGCACCGGAATAAGCGGCACACCGAGCGACATGGCAAGACCCTTCGCATAGTTTACGCCGACCAGCAAAGCACCTATAAGTCCCGGTGCAAAGGTCACGGCAACGGCATCTATATCGGTGAATTTAAGACCGGCATCCGAAAGCGCGGATTTTACCACCTGTGAAACAGCCTCGGTGTGGCGCCTTGACGCTATTTCGGGTACTACGCCCCCGTACAGCCTGTGCTCCTCGATCTGGGTCGAAACTATGCTTGATAAAACCGTGCGCCCTTCGACGACGGCTGCCGCCGTTTCGTCGCACGAGGATTCAATAGCGAGTATTTTCATAAAGGTTTGGTTCCCTTTCAAAATAATAGGTCATGATGACCGCGTCCTCACAGGGATCGCGGTAAAATTTCGGTCTTAAGCCTGCCTTTTTAAATCCGCACTTTTTATAAAGAGAAACAGCGGCAGTATTTGATGCCCGTACCTCAAGCGATAAAAACGCAAGCTTCGACCTTTCGGACTCACCCAAAAGGGCTTTTATAAGCGCCGTTGCGGCGCCGCGCCGCCTGAATTTTGGCTTTACGGCGATGTTGGTGACATATCCTTCGTCGGCAGCCTTTGTCATGCCTGCATGGCCTGCATATTCACCGTCAAAAAACACACCTAAATATGTACCGTTCAAAGCCACGGTATCGGCTATCGCCTTTTGAGACCAGCCCTCGCTGCCGAGAGCCTCTCGCTCGGTCGCCGCCGCTTTTGGGAAAAGCTCTGCACTCAAAGGGCGAACGACTATATTATATGAGGAGTCCATAAATATCCTCCAGACGTGAATCGATCTTTGCTGCTGCCGCCATATAATCGTCGGCAGTGCCGCCATACGGGTCGGGTACCGACAGCACTATTGTCTTTCCTTCCGGCACGCCGCATACAGCAAGGGCGGCAGCGTGTTCGTTTGTCATGCAAACAAACAGGTCGCCGGCAGCTATCTCGCGTTCTGTAAGAGGTGCCGAACGGTGTGCAGAAATGTCACACCCGTAAGCTGCCATGGCGCTGACAGCCAGTGGTGACGCCGGCTCTCCGCCTGCGGCTGAAAGTCCGCGTGACAGCGTTATTATATCATCCCTGCCGTCCCTTTTAAGGCGGCGCAGGAAAAGCGCCTCCGCTATGGGGCTGCGGCATGTATTGCCTGTGCAGACAAATATTATAACCTTTTTAGAGTCGGTCATGAAATATCATCCCTTTGCGTCGTACCATGTGTCACCAAAGTGCGCGTCAACCGAAAGAGGAACCGACAGACTTACGGCGCCCTCCATTTCCTCTTTTAAAATGCGGCAGGCTTTTTCTGCCTGATCTCTTGGCGCTTCAACTATAAGTTCATCGTGTACCTGCATAATAAGGCGCGCGTCGGGCAGCTCCTTTTCAAGCCGGTCGTTGACCCTTATCATGGCGATCTTTATTATATCGGCGGCTGTGCCCTGTATCGGCATGTTGCGTGCCACGCGTTCACCGAATGCCCTCAACATGGCGTTTGAGTTTTTAAGCTCGGGGAGCAGGCGGCGTCTGCCGAACATGGTGGAGGCAAAGCCGTCCTCCTTTGCCTGTTCCACTACGCGGTGCATGTATTTATCTACCTCGGGGTAGGTTGCAAGATATCCGTCGATATAAGCGGCGGCTTCCTTTCTTGTGACCCCGATATCCTTAGCAAGCGAAAACGCGCCTATTCCGTAGACTATGCCGAAATTGACCGCCTTTGCGCGCGAACGCATTGTGGGAGTGACGCCTTCGACCGGCACGCCAAAGACCTGACTTGCGGTAAGGGTATGAATGTCGATCCCGTTTTTAAAGGCGTTTATCATGTTGCTGTCGTTGGCTATGTGCGCCAGGACGCGCAGCTCTATCTGCGAATAGTCGGCATCGCACAGCACATATCCGGCTTTAGCTCTGAAAAGTTTGCGCATCTCGCGCCCCTCGGGTCTGCGGACGGGAATGTTCTGAAGATTAGGCTCGGATGAGCTTATCCTGCCGGTTCTGGTCTCGGTCTGATTAAGGGTTGAGTGTATCCTGCCGTCGTCTGCGACCTGTGACAGCAGACCGTCACAGTATGTCGATTTTAATTTTGCAAGGGTGCGGTACTGCAGCAGATGATCGACCGCAGGGTGTATGCTGCGAAGATCCTCCAATACTTCGGCACCGGTGGAATATCCGCTTTTGGTTTTTTTGCGGCAGGGAAGCCCCAGCGACTCAAATAAAGCAACGCCGAGCTGCTTAGGGGAGTTCAGGTTGAATTCATAGCCGACCTCCTGCCACACAGTCTTTTCAAGCTCGTCTATCCGAACCGACAATGCTTTGCCGTATTCCTCTATGCCGGCTTTGTCAACCGAAAATCCGGCAAGTTCCATTTTTGCAAGCACGAGCGCCAGAGGCAGCTCGATATCTGAAAGCAGCCGGGATTGCCCGGTCTGTTCAATTTGTGCTTCAAGCTTCCGGTTTACGGCATGGCAAAGGGCGGCGCAGTGCTCCTGTTCGGTGCAGTCGTCTGATACCGCGACGTTTACGCCGTATTCGGTCGCGAGGTGGGAGGGAGCATAATCCTTTGCCGACGGGTTTATAAGATAGGCGGCAAGCTGCGTGTCAAAAGCTACCACCGACGGTTTGTTGCCGTTTTTTAAAAGCTCCTTGTAATAATGCTTTGAGTCATATATATAAAGCCGATTGCCTTGTATATTTTTTATATCATTAAGACAAACTGTGCAGACCTTGCCTTCAAACGCGAGTGAGATGCCGTCGCCTGCAAAGGCGTCAAGCCTGCCGCCGGCATATTCTTTGAGCAGCAGGTCGGGTCCCTTGCGGACAAATTCTTCCGCAGCCGTCGGTTCCTGCTCGATATTTATATTTTCAAGACCTAATTTTTGCAGCATGCCAAAAAACTCAAGCTGATGTAAAAGCCTCGCCAGTTCAAGGTCGTTTCTATCACCGATCCTGTAGCTTTCAATATCGGTCTCTATAGGCACTGTCCGGCATATCGTGCCAAGCCCGCGGCTCAAAAACGCCATGTCACGTCCTGCGGCAAGCTTTATACGCAGACTGTCGCGGATATCGAGTGTGTCAAGCTCATCATAGATACGGTCGATGCTGCCGTAATTCCTTATAAGCTCACCGGCGGTCTTTTCACCTATGCCGGCGACGCCGGGAATGTTGTCCGACGCGTCGCCCTGCAGAGCCTTTATGTCGATTATCTGCGGCGGTGTTACACCGTATTTTTCCATTATCGTTTCCGGGGTGTATTCTGTGATCTCCGGTCTGCCAGCCTTGGTCGCGGACAGCAGCACATGGGTCTTGTCGGATACGAGCTGGAACGAATCCCGGTCACCTGTGGCAATAACGCAGGTGTTACCTGTGGTCTCGCATATATGTGCAAGCGTTCCTAAAATATCGTCAGCCTCAAAGCCTTCCTTTTCTATGCAGGTATAGCCCATAAGCGTCAATAGCCTTTTCAGCAGCGGAAACTGACCGCGAAGCTCCTCCGGCATAGGCTTTCTGCCGGCTTTATATTCGGCATATTCCTTGTGGCGGAAGGTCGGCGCCTTAAGGTCAAAGGCAACGGCAATTCCGTCCGGACTTTCCATGTCGCAGAGCTTGCCGAGTATGTTCATAAAGCCGTATATACCGTTTGTATACAGTCCCGATTTTGTCGAAAGCAGTTTTATTCCGTAAAAAGCGCGGTTGATTATGCTGTTACCGTCTATTGCAAGCAGTTTCATATGCGTCTCCTAAAGCCAATATATACATCTATTATATACTGTTTTGCACAATTTTCAAGTAAATAAGCCGTCAAAACTCTATATTTTCGGCTTGACAGAGGTATATTATGGTGGTAACATACCCTTAAAGAAAGGACTGCAAGTCCGGAAAAGAGGAACTTTTATGGAGCATGAAATAATACACCTTAAAGAGTATTACCCGTTTTTAGGCGACGACGGCTGCGACCCGACGGTCGAAATGTATCTGCCGTACAACATGTCTGAAATGCACCGCGAGAATGCAAAAAGACCTTGTCTTGTCATTTGTCCTGGCGGCGGATATTGCGGATGCTCACAGCGTGAAAAGGAACCCATAGCGTTAAATTTTTTGGATCTCGGATTCAATATTTTTGTCATTACATATTCGTGCAGACCGCACCGTTTCCCCACTCAGCTGAGGGAGGTGGCGGCGCTCATGGAGCTTATCTATGAAAACGCCGAAAAGTGGAACTGCAACACAGAGAAGATAGCCATTCTCGGCTTCTCAGCCGGCGGTCATCTTGCGGCACATTATTCCACGAGCTATGACTGCGGCGAGACAAGAGCGGTGTTCCCGAAAAGCAAGCCTGTAAACGCATCGGTGCTGTGCTATCCGGTCATAACGGCTGACCCGAAATTTGCACACAACGGCAGCTTCAACGCGCTGCTCGGGACCAGTGAGCGCACACCGGAAGAAATAGAAAAATTCTCATGCGACCGCCTTGTTACCGCGAAAACGCCGCCTGCATTTATCTGGCACACCGCGTCGGACAACGCCGTGCCGATATATAACAGCATTTTCTATGCCGAGGCGCTGGCAAGCTATAAGATACCGTTTGAAATGCACATTTACCCCACAGGTCCGCACGGACTTGCAACTGCCGATTACCTCACCAACGATCTTCAGCCGACGGCACCGTCACATGCCGCCGAGTGGATCGAAAGTGCGAAAAAGTGGTTCGGTGTTATGGGATATTTTGTGGAAATGTAGGTAGAGGATATGAAGGATCTGCAGGAAAACATAGTTCCGGTTGAAAATCAGAACGCCGGGGATTTTTATGTGCACAAAGAGGGCAGCGGTGTCAGGGTGATGTTCGTCGGAAACTCGATAACCAAGCATGCACCGAAGCCTCAGATAGGCTGGACAAACGACTGCGGCATGGCTGCGTCGAGCATAGATAAGGACTATGTACACATTCTTGAAAGGCGCATTGGCGAGATAGATAAAGACGCCGCATTCGGCCTGCTTCAGGTGGCACACTTTGAGCATGAATTTGCCGATATGGACCCGGCTGTGTATTACAGTCAGCAGATAAAATTTAAGCCCGACGTGGTAATAATGTTTTTCGGAGCAAACGTCAGCAAGGAATATGACGTCTGCGAAAATCCTAAACGTAAATTCGGCGAGGCATTTGAGGCGCTGCGCAACGCGCTTGACACCGGCAATACGTTCTTTCTTATATCCGACGGATTTTACATCCGTCCGGTGCTTGACGCCGAGAAGAAAAAGGTCGCCGAAAAGTATGGCGACGCCTATGCCGATCTTACCGATATAAGGGCAAGGGAGGACTCCCACGGAAAGTTCAACCATCCGGGCGACCTCGGAATGGAAATGATAGCCGACCGCTTCTGGGAGATACTAAAGCCCGAGATAGAAAAAAGAGCCGCGCGCTGAAACAACCGGCAGTCGTAATTTACCGATAAAAAAGAGCCTGTCACTTTTCGACAGGCTCCTTCCTCATTTTCTCATCATACGGGTGCGGTATTCGTTGGGCGAGACACCGACACGCTTTTTAAAAAGTCTTGAAAAATAAGAGTAATTGTAATAACCTAAAAATTCTGCGATCTGACTGCTTGTGTAATTGCTGAAAAGCAACAGCTCTTCCGCCTTTTTGATCCTTATATCTATCAGGTATTGCGACGGAGACTTTCCGGTGCTCTTTTTGAATTCCCTTATAAGATGATTGGTTGAAACGGAATATTTCCTTGCAAATTTCGATATTACCAGAGGGTATTGCGGTGACGTATGAAATTCGCTTATTATTTGTTCTATAAGTTCACTTCTTTTGATGCTTGCCGGCTCCTCTGCAACAGATAAGGAACGGCTGATGAGACTCAGGGTCGCTATGAGCAATCCTGAGCAGACCTGTTCATAGTAAGGCTTTTTGTGAGTGAACTCATGGCACATCCGATAAAGCATCTGTTCTATGTCAAGGGTATCAATGTTGAGTCGCAAAATATGTTTGCCGCCGAGATCAAGGTCTTTGATTATTGAATCGCATTGTGTGCCGTTGAAATGCACCCAATAATCTACCGCATTGTCCTTTTTATAAAAGCGGTAGCTCTGCGGCTCTTGCGGTTTAAGGAGAAATGCCTGTTTCTGACCGATGACTATTTCATCATTATTTATCGTAACATGACCGATCCCTCTTGCTACATAAACAAGCAGATAATCGCTGCGCCCGTCAGGTCTGTCAATAAAATAGTCCTTATCATCAAGAAGCAGCGTTCCGCAGCTGTTGACGTGCAAAAAGGAAGAGGTCGGAATATCGGTTGAAAATGAAAGCGGTAATGACATAATAATCACCATTTCTTTTCAAGACACAAAATACGATAAATAATCCTTGAAACGGTGATTATTATATCGCATCTGTTTCGGCTGCCTTTGGCAGCAAAGGCAAGAAACACGCGTCTTTATTATTTTTTAGCGTGATTTTTCACGCTATGCCCCTCATATGATCTGTTTATGCAAGAACAGGTTGATTTTGTGCATGTTATTTTTCTTTTATGTATGATATGATTATATTGCGATAATAAAGCGTTGTCAATTAAAGTATCGAATGAACGCATATTTTTTTAAGGAGTGACATATCATGGAAAACATCAATTTGATTCCGCCGTCCGAGTTGGGTAAAGGCTCAAGAATAAGACTGAATGTGTGCGAGCATGAGGTGGACATGTATTGGAAGGTCGCTATTGAGGTGCTGGAAGTAATAGCTGAGAATAATAAAAAAAGCGAACCTACGGTTATGATAGTGCCATACGGTCCTCTCGGTCCTTACGCAAGAATTGCTGAACTTGTCAATAAATACAGGATATCGCTCAGAAACTGTGTGTTTATAAATATGGATGAGTATCTGAAGGATGAAATGACCTACATCGATAAAGATGATCCGCTCTCTTTCCGCGGAGGTATGGAAAGAACATTCTACAGTAAGGTGGATGATAAGCTCAATGTGCTGGCTGAAAACAGATTTTTCCCGGAGCCGGGCAATGAGGGCAAAATAATGAAGATTATCGATAAGTACGGCAAGCTTGACATGGTGTTCGGCGGCGTGGGAATAAACGGACACTATGCTTTCAACGAACCGCCCGAGCCGGGCGAAAAGGTTATGCCTGAAGAATTCGCCGAACGCTCCACCCGTACTTTGAAAATAACCAGAGAGACAAGGACAATAAATGCATACATGAATTGCGGCGCAGATCTTGACGCTATACCTGAATGGTGTATAACCGTAGGAATGAAAGAGATATTCAGAGCAAAAAGAGTGCGTATGTGTATGCCGAGAGCGTGGAACGCGGGAGCGCTCAGAAAAATTCTGCACGGACCTGTAACGGCAAATGTTCCGTGCTCGCTTTTCCAAAATCACCCCGATGCCATGATCTATGCTTCTGAGGCTGCACTTGAGTGTCCGGTGCCGGCGATCAGGATCTACAATAAATAATGAAAAGTCTGATTATAAAAAACGCGGCGGTTGTTTTTCCGGACAGTATAAAGCATTCCGGCAATGTTTTAATTGAAGACGGCAGGATAAAAGACAGCAGCTTTAAAGGCGAGCCGCCGGGATCTGCGGAAATAATAGAAGCAAACGGCAATTATCTGCTGCCCGGATTTATAGATATACATGTTCACGGCGGCGGCGGAGCCGATTTTATGGACGCTACGCCGGAGGCATTCCAAACGGCAGTCAGAGCGCATTTGCGGCATGGCACAACAACGCTTGTACCTACCGCGATGTCGGCAGCAAAGGGAGATATTATTGCATTTCTTGATGCATTCAAAGAATTTCGCAAAGGAAGCGAGCTTGCCGTCATAACGCCCGGCGTCCATTTGGAGGGACCGTATTTTTCGGCAGCATCGCCCTTGAGCGGCGGTGCGCAACCCAAAGACAAACTTAGGCTTTTCGATATGACAGAGGTCGGGGAAATACTTAATGCTGCCGACGGCGAAATACTGAGATGGGATGCCGCTCCTGAAATCGTCGGTGCCGATCAATTTGCGCGGTGCATGTCGGAAAACCAAATACTGTGCGCGATAGCCCATTCAAACGCCGATTCAGACGAGGCACAGCGTGGATTTGAATGCGGATTTTCGCATGTGACTCATTTTTATAACGCGGTTACTACATACCACAAGTCAGGGCAGACAGTGTGTGCGGGCATAGTTGAGGCGGCATATCTTAATTCTGATATAACTGTCGAACTTATATGCGACGGAAAGCATATTCCGCGTGATGTTCTGAAACTTGCGCTTAAGATCAAAGGGGTCAATTCGGTGGCGGCAATAACAGATGCTATGCGGATATCCTGTACAAAGCTGCGCCGCGGCAGACTCGGCAGTCTCAAAAACGGAACAGAGGTCATTGTTGACGACGGTGTCGCAAAGCTGCCGGATATGTCGTCGTTTGCAGGGAGCATTGCCACCATGGACAGGTGCCTGAGGGTGCTTTGTCTGGATTACGGGATATCGCTGCCCGATGCCTCGGTAATGCTGTCGGGAACACCGGCAAGGCTTGCCGGGATCGAGCGCTCCAAGGGAAAAATACAGAACGGGATGGATGCCGATCTGGTCATTGCCGATTCGAAGCTTAATATCACAAATGTGATATTAGGAGGAAGAGTGGTAAGATAATATGAGGCGGTCGTTTGTACGTCGTCGACAGCCGGATCAAAACTAAAAAGAAGAGAACCGCCATATGGCGGTTCTCTCTTTTTATTTTATGTGTCGCTTCCTTTATCCGGCTGCCTTTGAAAGCCAGTAGCAAAATGGCAATATTATGATCTTTACTTTCTCCGGATAATAAAAACCGCTGTCGGAACCGCAAAGAAAAACGGAGCGTAGGTCCACAGTCCGGCGTCCGGCTTTGTGTCCTCAATCATGACGCGCGTCACGTTATCGGGATCATACCACACGGTAACGGTATCTCCTGTATTTACTTTCGGAAAATTTCCACGCAAGGAGTCCTGTCCGCTGTGCAAAGCTCCGTCCGCACTGTATTCAAAATACAGAATGTGCCGGATGCCCGTTGCGCTTCTCCAGCCGGTTATCACTGCATCAGCAGGGACCCAGTCGCTGTACGCTTTGTCCATCACGATATTTAAAAGTACCGATAAGAGAACGGCGACAACGGCAAGAACGAGCAGCTGCACGGTCTTTTTCTGAAATATTTTTTTCATATATCAAGTCCACCTGACAAGTGTTCCAAAACGGTTCATTTCAGTTCGTTTTGGTTTTAATATCACGGCAAAGAAATACAATTTTCTTTGCAAAGTCCTTTGATTTACACCGCAAAATGCTGTCTGACATTATTTATCACCTAAATGAAATATATCATAATATTTCCTATTTGTAAAGGGACAGTGATATGCCGAGCTGTGCTCGGCGTGATATTTTTAGCCATAGGCAAAAGTGATATTGTTCGCTAAAGCTCACAGTGATATTATATTCGCCCTTACACTCGCGAAGCGAATATCACCCGGCAACGCCGGATATCACTGCACAGCAATACCACTCGCCGTAAGGCGAATATAATTGAAAAAAAGCAATTGCAAAGAGCAATTGCTTTTTTCATGGCTCGTAGCACCGAAAAAGATATCACCGGATTTTTTGAAAAAGCCGCTTGTGGTAAGGCTTTTTCGGGCTTTTTTATAAATCCGTACTGTCTCACTTGCAGTGGTTGTGATACCTTTTCTTTTTTTGTGCGAACCGAAAAAGATATTTTGATCCACTTAAAAAGCAACTTTATCTCTTACCTTTTGCCGTTGAGAATCAGTCAAAATGGAATTTTCAACATATCCATAGTTGTCATGCAAAAGATCGACCGTTTCTTCGCGGAAAAAGTTCGCGGGATTAACAATTCGTGCAGTTGTAAAATCTAATTTTCCGTGAGAAAAATCGCAACTTAAAAAGCGGTTATCGTTGTTTCCTGTTATCAGCAATTGATCAATCAACACTTTCCCAGAATCAGATACAGCCTTTAGAGATGACTCAATACTACCCAAGTATGAAAGAAGGCTGTCAAAAGATAAGCATAGGAGAAATCTGTCATAGCCATCTTTGTTTATTTCTTTAATTATGAAATTTCTCATGACAGACTCTCCTTTCTGTTCCTTATTGTTGAGTGCAAATCAATTCAATGCATTTGTTTATTATTTCGTTTGCTTCATCTTTGGATGTAATAAACCTTGTGTTATCAACAGAACCAAGTATATCACCAAAGTGAAAAATGGTGTCTCTTTGTAATTTGTAATAGTTATAACAGTTTTCGATAGAATCTTTCTTTGTGGCGTCAGTCAATGGTGCAGACACAATATACTTTGGGGGAGTATTTGATGTGTCTAAATTAAAACAATCAAAATTCCTTTTAGCAGTTCTTCCTGCTACAGTGAGCAGATATTTTATATGCCCCTCTAATGCCCTTAATGCCGGAAATACATATTGTGAATAGTCCTCACTATCCAAATAATATTTCAAATTGACAATTGATTGCTTGATTAAACGCTTGTTGCCTGCGGGATAATCGTCCGGTAAGCTTCTATCAATTGGTGCGTAGGCACCATCTATGTCATCGCTCCTTATGCTCATTCTGTAAGCATTGCCAAGGATTTGTTCGACTTTACTTTCGTCTTCGAGTTCAACTATCGTTGTAATAATTACTTGAAACAGGTATGTGTTTTTACCTTGAACTAACAATTTGCGCTTGCCACTACTGAATAGAGTTACAGTAACGGAATCGGAATTCAATGAAAACTTATAAATCACCCTATCAGCCATATTATTAACTGTATGAGTAATATTATTATCGGATTCCTCGATGATGCTTGTAAACGCATCGAAATCATCTTGATTGAAGTGAGATATAGAGAACCAATTTTCCCCTTGGACAGCAACTCGCTTTTTATCAGTCAAAGCCGACTTAGCAAGTTGGTCAGCCTTATCATTATATGAAATGTTACTATGTCCCGGTACTTTAACAAACTCAATTTGCAAAAAGTCCTCAAATTTAGATTTATATAATCCCACAAACATTTTGCTGACTTTCGATTTGGCTGCCCATTCCCCAGATGTCCACTTCGAAAGACCTTCGTAATCATGGTAGATTTTTATTTTTTCGTACCCGTTTGATATTGCCCAATCAAGAGCATTAATAACTCCAAAAATTTCTCCTATAATATTGTTGCTATCAATATATTCCTTATTGCTTCCATAAGCACAGATACCCGTTTCTGTTCCATCAGGCAGAATAAGACAAACACCGTATGAATATCTGTTTTGATTCTTGTCATAACTACCATCAGTAAATGCAACCAAGAATCCGTTTTTATTATCTGCGGCTACCTTGTCAGCCCAAACATCGCGATTTTCTAAATACGCTTCTGCTTCTTCTTTTGTTCTGAACTTTTTGAAATCTGGCCCAGGAAAACCCGCAGTTGCAGACTGTGCTTCAGACCAATTATCAAAAACTCCGGTTTTATGTCCCTTTCTAACTGCGTAGTACATCTACTGAGCCTCTTTTCGTTGGAATATTTTATTATATACAATTCAAAGCAAAATGTCAAGACTTAATTCAACGGTTTTGAACATTTTTAAATCAAAGGAGCGAATTTTCGCCCGATACATGCGTGAAAAGTCCAATAGTACCATTTTTCATTACCGTCCACCTTTATGTTTATTATAAGTCTCATTAATAGTTTCAGCGTACAAGGCGCGCGATTTTTTTACCAGGCCCTTGTTATTGTTCTTTTTGTATAGATAGCGATCAAGGACTTCATCCCAATACCCGTGCTTTTTCAACCAATCTTCTTTGGGTTTAGTATAGTATCCTTTGGTCTGATCAGCCCAAACATATGATCGCTGTTCCTTGTTAAATCGTATGTACTGTTGGAGTACTGTACCGGCTTTGTCGGTATAGTTATTTACAATTGCGAAGTCACAACTTTGTAGTATCTTTGAGCGCAAATGATCAATTTTTTTGATTGTAAATACGCGGGTTGAATCTTCACAGTATCCGTATCCATACCGACGAACCACTAAATTAAAAGCGTCCATCATGATATGTTTGATTTCTCCTGGGGCATATCTATCTTCATCATAGAAAACATCAAGGTTTACATCAAAATCATATCCGATATTGCTCTTACGGTCGCAGGTAATCATATTGCGACTGCTGCTCCCAATGAATTGAAATTGAAAAGAGACATCTTTGTTTCGCAGTATGTCCTGAACCTCATTAATTATCTCGATCAACTCATTTTTTGCCGGGGCAGCTTCTTTCTTGGAAACATATTCGAAGTTGTACATAGTTAAATCCTCCTCATATTTCCCAAGCCGCCCATTCAGTTCAAAACCAAATCATATTATTATACTTGTTTTTTCTTCGTTGTCAAGACCTATTATAACACATTTTAGGCTTTTATGCAAAAAGGTTTTTCGAACAATCATATCACATCATTCTATACCGCTTTCGCTTTACCTCGCGTAGTGTGATTTTGAAGTCCTTGTGCGTGGTGTCGGGTTATTGAGATTGTTGGCAAGCAACTCTTTGGTGTTTTCCAAAAGGCTGCCGTCGCCTGATTCATAGACGCAGACGAAGATTTTCTCTTTCCTGCAATCGGCAATAAACTCCTTTAGTTTTTGCTGTTTTGCCTCGTCCCTTTGGTCGGCGTGGGAGCACCACACCTGTGCCAGCTTCAGCTCGTTATCCATTACAATTTCCATTTTATCAAACTCCTTTAGTCACCCTCCCAAACGCCATCCGGTCGCATGTGTGCCATAGATAGCAATTGACAGAGTGATTTTTTGACATTCCCTTCGGTTGCCTTTCAATAGTCAGGATCAACTTCATCGGTCAAGGCATCAATTGCCATTTGCAAAACGGGTATGCTCTCAGCTCCGGTTTTCCCGTAAATGCTTCTGATGCCTTTTTCACCAAGAACATCGGGACGGCAGAATACACAGGCATAGTTGTATGTGATGTTCAGACTCAGTTCCTTTGTCCCGCCAATAGCATATGTACCTCCACGCATAAAATGTGGATTTTCCAATTCAATGGTCTGCTTGGTGACAGGATCATTGAGATGTATGTCGTAGCTCACTTTTCTATCTCCTTTGGCTTGCCATTCTTTTTCTTATTTAATCACATTGTCTGTTCGAAAGCCTGCTCATCTGATTCATCGGCTTTCATTCGGATTAGACCGTTATCGAACAGATCCGCTTGCATATCCACAACTTCCATATCAAGAAGTTCGTATGCCGCGTATATCACGCCATCTATTCTGATGTCTTGCTTCTCTCCGCTGAGCATTGTCTTGATATCTTCCGGCGTAAGCTGAACTCTGCCATCGGCAGTCATGATGTCAAAAGAACATTCGGGATGGCGCATAAGCTGTCCGCGGACAGTTTTGGCGATTCGTTCCTGCTCAGCTTCACGCTCGTCGGCATTTTTTATACCTTCGGCAATCGTTTTCGTAAACACTTCCGTGTTTTCGCAGATTTTTTTGAATCGGCTTCCAAAATCCGTCAATATCTGCAAATCATCACAATTGCAGAAAAAGCCACCCGCCTCGCTGTCAAAGATAATTCTTTCGATATTCGGTTCATCCGCAAATGCCTCACGAAACGCTGCGTCCCATTCATAGCCGTTGCCATGCGTTTTGAGTCCGCGCTCATCGCACACCTCATCGCCGATTTCCTTGGCATAATTGTCAAATGCGGTCTGACAGTACGGGTAGTACTCATCGCTCAGCAAAGCAATCGGCAGGCAGAGGCTGAATCGTCCGTCGTCGTGTGCAACCACATAGAGCGGTGCGTTGGTGTTATTGAAATTTTCTATCTGCTTTTCGGTATTCATATCATCGTATTCCTTTCAACATCACATACCATTCATTCGCATGACTTCGTCCTGGGTTTCTTCCCCGACAAATTCCGATGCCGTCATTGTTTCACCCAAAAAGTTCGGCTCAGTGTCCTCGTCAAGCGGAATATATCCGTCCTTACCGAAATCGAGGACATCCCGCATCAGCACGGTGCCGCCGTGATTGACTCCAACCTTCGGCTCAATGGAGCAGAAGCGACCTCCGTCATCGCTATGGCGGAGGTCGTATGCATGTAAACCTTCGGGAATCTGTTCGGGCTTAGTCCGTCCGTTGCTGAACAGTGCTCTGTGGTCAAGCACCTCAATGACATCTAACTCTTCCTCGGTCTGAGCCGGGGTATTCAGTTCACTTGTTTTCAATTTATCGTAACTCATATTTTATCTCCCTTCGTATAGGTTATGGTCATTGTCTCTTTCTTTAAATTGCATTCGGAAGACGGCGATATATCTTCCAAAGGACTATTTTCGCTCATATTGATTCCTTCTCCCAGATTTCTACGGGCATGTCATAAGCCACAAGCTCGTCTTTGATTATTTGTTCCACGATGCTCCAAGACCCTCCCGCAAGACCGCTGCCCATTTTATACGGGATTCTGACGGTCGTCAGCGTCCTTGCCGGTAATGGTGTTGCAACAGTTCTCACAACCGTGAGTGCTTTTCGCAGAGCGTCATAATCGGTATAGCATTTATCCCGACCGAAGCCATATTGTGCGAACAGGTTGGCGATGAGCCATTCACATCCGTTATATCGAATCGGACAAAACAGCACTTTCCCGAGCAAGTCCTGACGGTTAGCGGCTTGGGTGCAATTCCTTTGATACATCTCATATACTTGTGGGAACATGGTGCGAATCTGTTTCGCAACCCCTGCACCCATAATGCCCTGACAGTTTACCTGATGGCAGATTATCAGTTCGTGACCGGTTCTGTTGGGAGAAAATATATCACCGCAATGATAGTCTATACCAATCCAACCTTTCTCATGTTTCGTTCAGATGTTCTGTCTATTCTCAGCACCGGTATACGAGTAGCCGGACATAGTCAGCGGTTGGGCATGTTTCGTCCGGATTTGCATCCTTGATAGCATATTCTGCCCATCGACAGAAATAGCCGAGCATCGTATCCACTCTGCTCACGATTAAGTTATAAACCCTGTACCAGTCCTCGTATTCATCCCACTCGTAGTAGGAATACTCTTGTTTTTCCTCATCGGACAGTTTTTCGTATTCCACGGAAGTGAGCCAATAGCCAATGGTATCATACTCGTCGATTTCAAATGCTGCGATACTGACCTTGGACGCATACCCGCGGTATCGTGTCGGCTTGTCCTTTTTGACTCGACCTTTTACGGATTTGCCGTAGTTCACAAGGAACATGGAACGGTTGTAAAAATCCTTGTAGGTGTCGATATGTAAGTACGGGTCGTATGGTTCATCGTCTTCATGGGGAAATACCGACCTGACCTCTCTGCTCAGATTCTCCGGTCGACCGCAAGTGTAGCTGACTTCTTCCAGTTCTTCATATGCTTCACGAAGCCAATTTCGTCCCGAAATGACCGGACAGACATCGATATTTCCGTCAGTGCGCTGAAATAGCGGATTTAGATTGCACCACTGATTGCCGACACGAACCTCGGCATAAATTGCATAATAAGTTCCCATTGGTGATTCCTTTTTCTTTTTGCTTGATGCCATTTGTGTCAGCAATCCGAGTAAAATTCCTTCATGTCATCCAATCGGAGACATGAAAGCCGTCCATACTCATAGCCACTGCCGCAGTCTATGCCGATTGCATTATCACCCTTCCAAATACACCACGGCATTTTGTCTTGAAAATAGCAGGTGGGTGTGTGACCGAAGATCAGTATAAATCCCTCGGGAATCGGTTGTGTTTCATCCCATCTATCCCATATGGCAAATTCACGACTGTTTTTGTAGTCATAAATGTTCCAGGGGGATTTCATGTAGTTTTCCTCGGGAGAGGCATGGACAAGCTTGTACTTGACTCCGTTGACCTCAACTTCAAGGTTTGTCGGCAGTTGGCGGATGAAATCGAAAATCTCGGCTCGGAAATCTTTGCGATAATGTTTGAGCTGCTCATGCGTAATCATACCACCGTTCCTGTACCAAAGCCTTTTTTCTCGCCGATTCGTGTTTTCCTTTTCTTCGGCTGCATCTTTGCAATGACCGATGGCGTTGAGCATCATATATTCATGGTTGCCAATCAACATTTTGGCATTGGGCATTCTCATGATCTGTCTTAATATTTTGATTCCTCCGGCGTACCTGTCTATCACATCTCCGAGGACATACAATGTATCATTCGTTTGAAGATTGATTTGAGTCATAATGGATTCAAATCGTTGCAGGTTGCCGTGGATGTCGGATAATACATAGGTCATCGTTTCATCTCACTTATTCGTTCCATCGTGTCCGGTGGTTTCATATTTCTAAAAGCATGCATTTCGTATCCTCCGTTTCGAACTTTATTTCGGAATATTTTCAAACCCCGTTGACAAAACTATCGTTGCAATGATATAATATGATTGTGTCATCACAATGATATAGGGAGGCTTGGTTTTATGAGCACAATTCAATTACTTCACGGAACGGATCACATAATCGAGGTTCCGGATATCAATATCGGTAATCCGCACAATGACTACGGGAGAGGCTTTTACTGTACCCGTGTCGAGGAGATGGCCAGAGAATGGGCCTGCAAAAAGAACACGGATGGCTTTGTAAATGTCTACGACTTTGACGAAGACGGGCTGAAAGTACTGAACCTGCTGAGCGGCAATCATACAGTCCTCAACTGGATTGCCCTGCTTCTTCAGTTCCGTACCTTCAAACTCGATTCCGAGGTTGCGGTTGACGCTCGGGATTATATCATCGAACATTACTCGGTTGACCTTTCCGGCTACGACATTGTTGTCGGATACCGCGCGGACGATTCTTACTTTCAGTATGCAGAGTCCTTTGTGTCCAACACACTTCCCCTCAGAAGTCTGAACAAGGCGCTTCGTCTCGGCAAACTCGGCGAACAAACCGTTGTTATCTCGCAAAGAGGATTTGAGCGTTTGAAGTTTGTCGATGCATATTCGGTCGATAGGAATGTCTATTATCCCAAGTTCCTGGATAGAGACACCAAAGCGAGAGATACTTATCGTAAAGAAATCAAGAAGACAAAATCATATCGTGATGATATCTTTGTACTTGATATCCTTAGAGAGGAGATGAGCAATGATGACCCACGCATACAACGAATCCTATTTGAGTAATGCAAAGGATCGACTGTCCTCATTCTTCGATTATGCTATCAATGACTGCAAGATTAAGCCGGATTGGATAACCGTGCTTTTTATCAACACAGGCTATGCCGAGCAGTTTGAGCGCGGCAATCCTGCCTATGTTGCAGGTATGTCCGGTGTTGAACTTGCCCGTGCGGTTATCCTGAAAGCATACGGCAGAAAGGAACTTCCGAAGCCTACAAACTCTGAGGAATGCTCTCCCGAATATTGGGCAGGTTGGGCGCTTGCAGAATATCAATGGTACTGCGGTCGCAGGTTCAAGGATATCTTTGAGCGAATTCCTTTGACTAAGATTATCGGAATGTACTCTGTCTATCACGAGATGGATATCACGAACTTCATCGATACGATGGAAGAATTCTACAAGGCTGCCGAAGGCGATTCCAATCTGAAACGCATTCGGGAAAGCAGAGGATTAACACAGCCCGAACTTGCGGAACAATCGGGCATCAATGTCCGAAACATTCAAATGTATGAGCAAAGAGTCAACGACATTGATAAGGCGCAGGCACGAACACTCTACAAGTTATCCCGTGTTCTTGGTTGCGATATCGAAGACCTGCTTGAAAATCCTATGATGTAACTCCATTTGTGCACCTGCTTCGGCAGGTGCATTTTCTATACCTAAATACGCCTTAAGCAAGGGCAGGTTTTCGGGAATCACGCAGAATTTGAGAAATCCCACGGTCATATTTTCAATCGTTGTCCCGAGGTTCTTGAACAGTTCGGCCGCCTGATTATATACCTCGCTGTCGATTTCAATAGTCATGGTTACAAGATCCTTGTTCATCGTATTCTCTTATCCATCTCCGAAGAAATAGTCTTTGTTGAAACTCGTGAAGGAAGCCGCAGAGTAATCGTCCAAAATTAGTTTGTAGTAATCCCATCGTCACAGCTTCTTTCTGTTAGCCCATGTGTAATCGACAAACACATTCCAATTATTCATAATCTGCCAACAGACATCCACCTTCTTTTTCTCGGATTCACGGGGAGATACCCATGGGGTAACAAGAACTTCCCATTCGCACTTCGACCAAAAGTAATACATTACCTCGCTGCGGAGTTGCTTGGCGAAGTCTTCTTTGCTTGGATATTTCTTGGCGGCCTGCTTCACATATTGACGGAATGAACCGTGTTCGAAGACATTGAAGATTTTGATGCTGCGGCTGTTGCAGTTGTGGTAGAACACATTCCATCTAATCTCGTTTTCGGGATTAGCGGTTTGATTCTTTTCCCACGGGAACTGTGCCATATATTCAGCAGACCTTTCGCCATAGGTGGGGCGTATTGTCCTTCCACGCTCAATAATCTTGTCCAAGGTTACAGGCTCGTAATTCCAATACATACAACCTACATTGTAGATTTCATTCCGGCATCCAATGCTATTAAGACGCTTTGCAAAATCAACCTCAAAATCCGCTTCATCTGTAAAATGGGAATGAGCATGGAGATGGATTGCCTGGTATCGATGTCCGTTGTACATCGGAGTGAAATAATGGGAGAGGATAACTCGTTTCTTCGTGCCGTCTTCCAAAGTCACGCAAATGTCGTCGTAATCTTTGATTCCCGCAAGCGCTGCCTTGGCTTTTGCATTGTGCAGGAAGCGGTCATGATTTCCTTTAATGAGAATGATCTGACCGTTTAGACTTTTGATAAGCTCCGGAGCGTCATCGTTTCGTGCTTTCCATATCATGTCCCCAAGGACATAAGTGAGGTCGCCCTTGCCAACCTTGTTGTTCCATCTGCGGATAAGTTCCGCGTCCATTTCCTCAACCGTCTTGAACGGACGATTATCAAAAGCAATCACATTGGCATGTCCAAAGTGCAGATCACCGGTAAAGAATATCTTACCCATCTTCCATCTCTCTTTCTAAATTTGTTTTGTTGACCTTCATCTTCTGTAATTCCTCACTTGACTCGAACTGATGGAAAAGAAAATGCATTTTATCAATTCGTTTGTTTGTGTGCCAATGTCCGCAGAACCATGCCATATAGTCCGTCGTTTCTTCTATGACATCGAGCCACTTCTCCGTACTGTCATCCACTGTACTTTGGTCGATACCCGGGAGGAATTCTTCGACAGGCTCATATTTGAAAGGACAGGTGTGTGACAGAACAACATCGATAGCATTTTCTTTAAGCTGCTGCTCTACATATTGCTTGATTTCTTCACTTGGTTGTTCATCTGACCACCAACCGTATCCTCGGGAAAGGCGATAGAACTTGTCCACACTGTAGGCGCCGCCGATAACGATGTGTCGAAGCCCCTCTAAGTCATATATCTCGCCGTCTTTGGCAAACAATACGGAGGGATAGGTTTCCTCATACCATACGATGCCGCCATGCCATTCCTTCGTTTTATATGTTGGAATATGGCATGGCCTTATTTCATGATTGCCGTGGATACAGAGAATAGTGGGCTTCAATTTGTCAAGTGCATACTTCAATTCTGCATCTCTTTCGTCTTGCCCGTAGTTAGCACCGACATCGCCGAGAATTACGATGATATCCTCCCTTGTGAGATTAAAACGCTTACAGAATCGTTCTATATTATGTTTCTGCCCGTGAATATCACCGGTGTAATAAATCATAGTTGTGCCACCTTTCCGATGATAAGTATATCAGTCAATTTGATTCTTGTCCTGCGATTTGAGAAAATGTATTCGCAAACCCCCGAAATCATATTCGCAAGCGAACATTTCGGGGGGTTGCTCTTTTAACCGTTTGTTTATGCAGTTGTTGTTTCGCAAACTGTAGGTTTATTCTTTGACTTTCGGAGTGTTCCATCGAAGCCGAAAGCAACCTATAATTTTATCTGCGGTTGGCTCGGGTTAAATACTTGTATTCACGCATCGCTTGCTTGGTTGCCTTAACGATATCAAGTAATACCCGCATTTCATAGTCACTGCAATCTGAGAGAATTGCGGTGAATTCATGATTGGATGCCTTGATTGTATTGGTAAGGCTGTCAATAAGCAGGTCATCGGTGGAGACATTCAGTTCGTTTGCCACCCTCACCAAGGTATCGAGGCTGCAAAACTTGTACGCCGTCTCCACATAACTCATATAAGCAGCAGAACGATCAATTCGCTCTGCAAGCTCCATTTGGGTAATGCCTTTCTTTGTGCGGAACGCACGGATTCTCTGCCCGAGAAGAATGTAGTTGATTTGCATATAGAAACCTCCAAAAAATTGATGTTTCTATTATAAGGTATAGCCGATGTGTTCAACCACGGCTTATTCCAAACATCGGGCATAGATTATATAATAATCTATATACTATAAACGGATGAAGGAGGTGCGTCATGAGAGAACTTGACGATGCAAGATATAAGGCAATCGGTGCAAGGATTCGTGATGTCCGCCTTCAGCGAAACATGAGCCAAGCAGAATTGGCGGAAAAAGCATTCATCTCCGTTCCGCATATGAGTGAGGTTGAAAACGGAAAGACCAAATTGCGGCTCTCCACTTTTGTATATATAACTGAGGCATTGCAGGTTTCTGCCGATGTACTGCTCCGCACCAACACTCCCGAGGTCAATGGAATATACCAAGGTGAGTTCAACGATTTGTTGGCGGATTGTTCTCCTGCCGAGATTGATTCTATTATCAAGATCGTGAAGGAATTAAAAACCACCATGCGAATGAAGAAAGACGAATACCTATTTTGACAGGTCGGGCAGCAATGTCTGACCTGTTTTTTTTCGTCGTTTTCGTTGAAGGGTTTTCCGAAAAATTAATCAACTTCTAAACGAAGACAATTATCTATTCAATTCAAATATGGTTTTCGAGGTAGGTCAATCTTGACCTGCCTTTTTTGATTTTTGGGTTGGCAGTTTTCAATCTGCCGACCTTATTTTTTTGATTTTTTTCGCCTTTGATAAACCAGCAGTTAAGCACTTGACTTGTGGTTAGTCGATATTAAGCCTTGCATGATTTACAATAATCTTAGCCTTATTTTGAATACTGCAAGTGGGAGGATAACCAAAATGGACGAGATAGATATTCACGCTAAGTTGGCTCAGATAGAAACTGCACCGCACTTTTCAGAGATATTTGACGGGGACACGGAACGGGCTGAGATGATTGCTGAACATCTGATATGGCTACATACGATTCGCCGTGAGCGACCTCTTGTGTCAAAGCCGTACAAAGTGGGCATTTACATCCGATACTTTAATCAGACCAAGTATGAGAATTATCTCGATTTTCACAAGAAGGGGTTTGTAGACACATTGGCATTGTGTCCGAAGTGGGAATTGGTTGACTTCTATATAGATGAAGGCTCAACTGCTCCCAATATGGAAAACGCACCCGAGTGGTGCAGACTGCTTCAAGATTGTCTTGACGGCAAGGTGGATTTAATCATCACTCAAAAGGTTTCCAATGTAACGAAGAAGCCGCAGGAGATTACAATCATGTCTCGCTTCCTTGCAACGCTGCCGCATCCGGTCGGAATCTACTTTATCTCCGAAGATATTTTCACCCTTGCTTCTTATTATCAAGAAGATATGCGGGACATAGACTTCTTCCCCGATGGATGGGTGAGCCTGCCGGACGATGACTCCGAGAGGAGGCTGCTGCATGATTGACAAAACGAAACGCTTAGAAAAAGAGCAAGCCAAGGCAAAGACCAAAAAACGCATCTATGTTGAGGTCGATCCCGAAAACTATGATTACTTTCCCGAGACCAGACAAGCCGATTATTACGATAATGATGTCCCGCAAAGGGTTGCCATCTATGTTCGTGTTTCTACGGATGATGTCCGGCAGACTACATCCTTTGAGTTGCAAAAGAAGTATTATGAAGACTTCGTTATCAAGCACCCTCACTGGACGCTCGTTAAAATCTACGCTGATGAGGGTATCTCCGGCACTTCTCTGAATAAACGAGAACAGTTTCTTCAGATGATTTCCGATGCAAAGCGCGGAAAAATCGACATGATAATCACAAAGAGCGTTTCCCGTTTTGCCCGCAATATCTATGACTTTATCGGTATAGTCCGAGACCTTGCCGAACGCAATCCGCCTGTCGGTGTTTTCTTTGAAAGTGAAGGGATCTTCTCGCTGAATGATGACTCACAGCTTGCATTGTCTTTCCAAGCCACAATGGCCGAGGAAGAGTCACACACACGAAGCAGGTCGATGGAAACATCTCTGCGTATGCGATTGGACAATGGTATCCCTCTGACTCCCAAACTGCTCGGGTATATGCATGATGCTGACGGAACACTGATTCCGAATCCAGATGAAGCGCCTACGGTTAAACTTGCATTCTATATGTATCTGTACGGCTATTCATCACAGCAGATTGCCGATGCTTTCAATGCTCTCGGACGCAAGTCCTATTTGGGAAATATCAACTGGACTTCCAACGGTATAGTTCAAATACTACGCAATGAACGACATTGCGGTGATGTCCTCACTCGCAAAACCTTTACGCCAAACTTCCGTACCCATAAGGCAAAGAAAAACAGGGGTCAAAGACCGCAAAGCCGATATCGCAATCATCACCCCGGCATCGTTTCCCGCGACGATTATATTGCGGTTCAGCAAATGCTTGATAACGCTAAGTACGGAAACAAGTCTATCCTTCCCGAAATTCGCGTTGTAGAAGACGGCGTCCTCAAAGGTTTCGTCACCATTAATCCCCGATGGGCAGGATTCAAAGAGGGAGACTACTACCTGGCTTCCAAAAGCGTGTATTCATCTTCCGAGGAAGAACCGCATCCGGAGGAAGAAATTCAGTTTGAGGTGGAAGCAGGTGACTTTGACCTGCGCGGTTTTGAAATAGCCCGCGGCGAGTTCTTCGATGCTCCGCGTCAGCCTCACGCCATTATTTATCATAAGTTTATCAAGTTCAGTACCGCGTGTGTCCGGAAATTCGGCACACAGAATTATATTGAGATTCTGATAAATCCTATTAGCCGAAAACTTGCGATTCGACCGACTACCAAAGAAAACTGTAATAGTGTCATGGCGTCAAAGCCGGAGAAAGGCATCCTATATCCACGGTTAATCCCAACCGCCGCTTTCAGTGAGACGATGTTCAACCTTCTTGGTTGGAACATCGAATACAAATACCGCATTTTAGGCACTCTCTATGAGCAGGATGGCGTAGTTGCCTATATCTTTGATACCGTTGACTCCGAGGCATATTTCAAGCCTAATGTGCTTTCTAAAGAAAACGGCGAAGAAGACTGTATAAATGTGCAGCCGTTGATGCCCTCCGGAAAGCGCATTCGTGCAATTCCCGAATCATGGACAAGTTCCTTTGGTAAGCAGTTCTATGCACAGGAGAAGTCCGTAACGGAACTTCAGCGGCAGAGCGAGGAAGATTGGATGCTCCGTTTGGAGGGCCAACTTTTCGAGACCGGAAACAAGCTCCATGTGACGGCATTTGAAGAACTCAAAAGTTTTATCACGCAGGAATTGCAGGGCGTAGATATTCAGGAGGTAGTTTATGAATGATATTACTGAGCAAAGGACAAAGACAGAGGCCTTTGCTCCCCCGGCGGACTCAGAGCTGCACAAAATCCCGGTATTAAAAGACGAGGAAGAATTGATTGAAATGAGCACGGACTTCAACCTGGAGGAATTCCAGGTTGTTCGCAGAGAGTTCTTTGCTCATATTCGTGAGCCTGCGGTTACATTCAATAACCGCAAATTCTATGTGAATTCAGCTTGCCTGACCAAGTTTCCGCACACAGACTATGTCCAGGCGCTGATCAATCCTCATACTAAGATTTTGGCTCTCCGTCCCTGTGGTGAGAATGAACGAGGGTCGTTCCAGTGGTGTTCAATCGGTCAAGACAAAAGGAAGCCGAGGCAAACAACATGTACGCTGTTCTTCCTGAAAATGTTTGACATGATGGATTGGAATCCCGATCACCGCTATAAGATGCTCGGGAATATCATCCGCGCTAATGGCGAATACCTGATAGCATTTGATTTAACATCCACCGAGGTGTATCAGCGTACATATGATGCGGAAGGTGCTAAATCAACGGCATCAAGGACGCCGGTATATCCGATTGGTTGGCAGAACCAATTCGGTATGACATTAAATGAGCACAAGCAGTCTATGCTCGTGAACATATTCGATGGCTATGCCATTTACTCAATCAAGGAAAATAAGGCAGTTCGGCAAAGTCCGACAGCAACTGTGACTGCCGACACAGTTGCACTGCCGGAAGGAGAAATAAATCATGAGCGAACAGACACGACAACAAGTGACTATAGCGGTTGACTTGAAAAAATACCGTATTCGCATTCATCGTAGCACACTGGCTTTGCTCGGGACACCCAAGTATGTTCAGTTCCTTGTCAGTCCTTCGGCTATGATGCTTGCTATCCAAGGAACGGACAAGAGAACAAATTATACTCATCGTGTAAATTTGGCTGCATTGCATCCGGATAACTCTTACGAAATTTACAGCACCTCATTTGTCAATAAACTCTGCTCCCTGGTAGAAGGATTAGATAGTGCTTACGCATACAGACTGACCGGAGAGATTATAGCAGAAGAAAATGCAGGCGTTTTTCCACTCAGTTCTCTCCAAAAAATTGATGGATTGGAGGAGCGATAATGGAGTTGAAACGGCTGAAAATAGACGAAGAATTCAGACATTTAATCCGTCCGCTGCGGCACAGAGAGTTTTTGCAACTCGAGCAGAATATTATAAATGACGGCTGTCGTGACCCTATCGTTGTATGGCATGACACCATTGTAGACGGTCATAACCGTTACGAAATTTGTATGCGCCACAGCATTCCCTTTGATACAAAGGATATGGAATTTGAGTGCCGAGAGGCTGCTGTCGCCTGGATATGTGCCAATCAACTCGGAAGAAGAAACATTACCGAAGAGACCCGCAAGTTCCTTATTGGTATGCAGTACGAGAATGAAAAATTGGTTACCCGAATTCGCAATAAGATAGGGAGAAATCAGCACACCCTGGATATATCCACGATGGACGAAGAGGATGCGGACAAAGCTTGCCGCCATTGGACGGCACAGAGAATTGCCGAAGATAATAATGTATCGGCTGCCACTGTGCAGAAGTATGCCATATTTACGAGAGCGTTAGAGGAAATCGGAAAGAAAGAGCCGAAATTAGTGCCCAAGATTCTTTCGGGGCAGTACAAGATTGCCCATAAGCATGTGTTGGAAATGGCGGAACTAAATCCGCAGGATCTTCGGCGAATCAATCGAAAGATTGATCGAAATCCTGCTGAGTTTATGCATTACAAAGCCACGCGACCGGTTGTGCAAGGGAATAAAACAGTTTATTCCGAGGGAGATATTTCCACGGGGCCTTCCGTGAAGGATATGCCCGAGTATGATCCGGATGCGGAAATCAGCAGTCTGACTCTGACGATTCCTTCATGGAAGAGTTCTATTGAACGGGCAAAGAATACGGCAGACCTCACCATCGTTTCTCCCCAGGCTAAAGGTGACTTGGCACAGGCTTTGCGTGAGCTGCGAAATACGATAGCGGATATGCTGTCGGAAGTGGAGGATATATAACATGGATGATTATTCGCCGTTTGTGCCGAATGTTCATTTCGAGAAAATTCCAATCAAAAACCTGGTTTCGAACCAGGATTATCAACGGAATCTGTCGCAGGCGCGTATTGAGAAAACGGCAGAAAACTTCGATCTGTTTCAAATCAATCCCGTAAAGGTCAGCCGAAGAGACGGGATCAATTATGTTTTTAACGGGCAGCATACCATTGAAATTGTTGCACTTGCTTCCGGCTCTCGCGAAACTCCGGTATGGTGCATGATCTATGATGATCTGTGCTATGAACATGAAGCCGATATCTTTGCCAATCAGATGAAATTCGCAAAGAACCTTGCGCCTTTTGAAATTTTCGTAGCGAACTTGGAGGCTAAGAACCAAGAACAGCTTATGATTCGAGATTTGGTGGAGTCTTACGGTTTGAAGATATCTGCCAAGAGAGCGCCGGGGCACATCTGTGCTGTATCCACTTTGGAGGCTATTTACTCCAAATACGGATACCAGGTTCTCAACCGTGTTCTTCGCCTGATCATCGGCACATGGGAGGGAGACTCTAATTCTTTCTCCGCCAACATTATGAATGCAGTTACCAAGCTTTGCGTGGTGTATAAAGATCAGTTAAAGGATGAGGTGTTCAGCGAGAAACTCGGTGCTGTTTCCATTAAGCAACTGACTCGTACCGCCAGGGATCGCCGGAAGGGGTCAATGGGCTTTGCCGAAGCGATGCTTTTAGAATATAACGGAAAAAGGAAAAGTAATGCGGGCAAACTATTCATGAACAAACTCTATGCTCGGGATGTTTCTCTCTGGATTGAACCGGACGAAAATGAGGATTTTGACGATTCCGAAGCCTTTGAGAATTTCGCTATCGGACAGCTTGGCGAAGATGAAGAAAGCGATAATAACGAAAGCAATGATTAATAGAGTCAGCGAATAAGCAACTACGGCTTATTCGCTGCTTGCTGTTTTTATTTTTCGAGGTGTTCTTCAAGTTCATATCCGCCGCCGAGTATGATTTGCAGTCTGCCGTCATGGTAGACTTTTATACATTCTACCATCTGCCGGACGATTGAGTCATCATAGGTATCTTTATTTTCTTTTCGTTTGTCAATGGTGTTCTGAATTTCCTTGATCCGCGCTTGAAGTTCTCCGTCATCACCTTCGCCTTCTCTTATTGCCGTGATGCGACTCGAGAGTTGCTCGATTTGCATGGAGATGTTTTTGAACTCATCTTCATAGTCCTCGGCATCACTATCTTCCTGAACGCTCAGCGTTACAAGGTCAAGCATACGCTTATTAAGGGCATCGATTCTTCTTTCGAGCAGGTCGATTTCATCTGAGCCACCGTTGATTCCTATGGCTTCCCCGATGGTGGATTTCATCAGCATTAGGTAGGTGGATTCGTCTTCGATATTAAATCGATTCAAGGCTCTTACAATGGCTCTTTGCAGTGCCTGCTCATCAACGGTAATGGAGTCGGCGCAGTATTTCTTGCCATAATCAAGGCGGCTCATGCATCGCCATACGATTCTGTGCTTGCCTCGGATGTTCCATGTTACTCTTTTGTATCTGCTTCCGCACTCTCCACACATCATTACTTCTGTGAGTGCATATTTGGAATACTTCCCCGATGCGGTCAGCGCCATCTTTTCAGACTGCGGTGTTTTTGCCTTTCTTCGGGCGGATTCTTCTTGCGCCTTATTGAATATCTCGCGGCTGACAATGGCAGGGTGGCTATTTTCGACGAGCCACATGGGTGCTTCACCTTCGTTGGCTTTTCGCTTTTTCGAGATTGGGTCAAGTGTCACCGTTTTTTGCAGGATGGCATCTCCGCAGTATTTCTCATTTTTCAGCATTCGGATAATCATTGATTTACTGAAGTTCAGTTTCTTGCCGGGAATTTCGATATTTTCGCTTTGCAGAATTTCGGAGATTTCATCGGTGGACTTGCCGGAGAGGTACATATCGAACACTCTTTGCACTATTGCTGCTTCCGAAGGGACGATTTCGGGGTTTCCGTCCTCGCCTTTCTTGTAGCCGAGCATTCGGTTGTACATGAAGATGGGTTTGCCTTCTTCGAAGTTCTTTCGGTGCGTCCAAGTAATATTCTTGCTGATGCTTTCAGATTCGGATTGTGCGAATCCCGCGTATATGACAAGGTACAATTCGCTATCACTTTTCAGCGTATCGATGTTCTGTTCCTCAAAGTAGATGCCCACGCCGATTTCTTTGAGTGACCTGACATAGTCAAGGCAATCCACAGTATTTCGTGCGAATCTCGATACTGACTTTGTTATGATCATATCGATTTTACCCTTGTGACAGTCATCAATCATCTTTTGGAATTGAGGCCGTTTGTCTGCTCTTGTACCTGAGATGCCCTCATCGGCATATAGTCCTGCGAACTCCCACTCCTTATTTGAAGCAATCATTTCGGTATACACCTTCATCTGATTGGTATAGGATGTGAGTTGTTCCTCGCTGTCGGTAGACACTCTGCAGTATGCTGCAACTCGCTTTTGACGATGTTGCGCCTTGTCTACTATGAAGGATTTCTTCGGTTCGATGAGGGTGATTGTTTTCTTTGAAATTTTGGTTACTGCCATTATTCATTCTCTCCTTCGGTGATTTCTGTCCCTACCTTGGTGTAGAGCCTGACTTTCCCCGAACTTGAGAGTGTGACATAGTCTACAAGGTCGGAGAAGTAATCGCAATTTAAGTTTTCCTGGGGTTTCATCATTGAGGCTCGTTTCCTTGCAATTTGAGCGACAATCATTTTCTTTGCTTGGGTTTCTTCATATAACTGACTTGCGATGTCACTAACCTTCTCGACAATGTATTCCTCGCTCGGGTATTCCTTCTCGAGTTCGATATCCACTTGCCGTTGCAGGCTTGCAACCGTCGGGGAGTCAACTATCCTTATCTTGGGCTTTGGTATCAGCAGTTCGCTATTTTCGATAATGCGGTTCATGAGGATGGCGATTTTCTGTAGGAGGTCGCCGTCGCTGATGCGCAGTCTCTTTCCGCACTCTGCATTTTGGCAGGTCCAGCTTTCATTGATTTGTCGTTTCGAGCAGACTCTGCGTACCATCGGGCTTCCGCAATCGACACATTTGACTCTGTTGCGGAGCAAGGCGATGCCTTCGCATTCTTTTTGTACGGTATTGCGCTGCCGTGCGGCTTTCATGGATACCGCACCCTCGTATGTATCTTCATCGATGATTGGGTCGTATTCATCGTCCCCGATGTACTTTGCGTTGTCGATAATTCTTGCAATTCTCGCTTTATCCCATGTATCCGTCTTCTCGGTATAGGGAATTTTCCTCTGCGTGAGGCTCTCCGCTATTTCTTTGAGGGAAGCACCCTTGATGTACTCATCAAAGATTTCTCGGATAATTTCGGCTTCGGTGTGTTCAATCACCGTTCGCCCTTCACGGATGGTGTATCCGTATGGAATGAAGCGTGTCTTTTTCATTGCGGTTTCTCCTATATCAATTCAGTGAATTTCAGTCCGCCGAGCAGAGTGACGGTCAATTCATCTGCGTTATTGAGTGTCATTTCTACGATAATTTCCTCGAAGAGTTTCTCATCGAACTCATCCAAGGGTTCTTCTATTTCGTCAATCAGAGATTTTAGTTTCTGCACATCTTGGAGCATTGTAAGTATTCGGGATTCGAATTGATCCTGCCGATCTTCTTTGAGTGTGCAGAGCTGCTTTTGCATCTCTCTGACTTGGGACTGATGTATTTCGGGAGCAAGGTATCCTTTTGAGCGAAGCTCATTCAGTTTTAGAATTGTAGCGTTTATCTCCGCAATCTTCTGACTGATCTGCATCGCCGTTTTGTTATTTCGCTTGTATTTCTGTGTTGCGCTTTCAAGTTTGGCGATAACTTGACCGAGGATGTTCTCTTGCCCGAATCGTAGCTTATTCACCACTGATAGGAAACCGTCATAGATTCGTTCTTCGCTGTAGTAGTTGGAGTCGCATGATTTTGTGTTTTCCTCATGCTTGGCGCAGACCCATTTGACTCCACCGCTCCGAACCTTTCGGCGATAGAAAGAGCCGCATTCGGTGCATCGAATGCGACTCGTAAGGGGGTAGGTATTAAATATTATTGATTTGGTGAACTGCACTTTTCGCTTTTGGAGGAGGACTTGCGCTTTATCAAAGGTTTCTTTCTCGATAATGGAAGCGTGTGTGCCGGTGGCGTAGTACATATCTTCCTCGCCGCGGTTCTTGGACTGCTTGAACGGCACGGTCGTGTCACGGTATGTTTTCTGATAGTGGCAGTCTCCGATATACCTTTCGTTGGAGAGCATATAGGATATTTTAGTGGATTTCCATTTTTCCTTGCCGTTTTTGGTGGGAATGCCTCGCTCGGTCAGAACTTTTGCAATTTCCGTTGTAGACATACCGTTGAGATAGGAGCGGAAGATCCATCGCACGGTATCGGCCTCGGGAGGATACTCTACAAGCTGCTTGTTTTCAAGTCTGAATCCGTATGGTGCGTTACTGTCTACATAGATGCCAAGTTCCATTCGTTTGACGATGGAGAGGCGTTGATTTTGCGAAATCGCTTTGGATTCCTCTTGAGCGATTGCGGTGAAGGTATTGAGCAGCATCTCATCGCCGAGGGACTGAGTATTGATGCCTTCTTTCTCAAAGATTATGCCGACACCGAGAAGTTTCAGCTTTCTCACATACTCCAAGGCTTCTTTTACATTTCGCGCGAACCGGGACACCGATTTTGTGATAATGAGGTCCAGTTGATGTAATTCGCACATGCGGATCATCCGTTGGAACTCGGGGCGGTTTTTGGCTTTCATGCCGCTGATGCCTTCATCGGCGAAAATCTCAACCATGTTCCACTCGTTCTTTTTCTTCTTTGCAAGCCTGGTATAATAATCGATTTGAGTTGCGTATGAGATTAGCTGATCCGCAGAAGAGGAGGAAACTCGACAGTAGGCTGCCACTCGCAGCGACTTAATTCCTTGCCTTGATATCGGGGATATCAGCATCGGCTTTGCCATCGTTTTCTCTCCTTTCCTTGGTGGGGAGGTTGCGCATACATTTTATGCGCAACCTCTTTTCAACACAACATTATATTCATAGAACCGCACAAGTCCAGCGAAATCTTGATATTTTTCAAACTTTTCAGTCTGCGATTATAATATCGGCACCGGTAAGCTTCTTATAGTATTTTTTCGCTCTGCTGTACTCCTGGATACTGATTTTGCCGTCATCACGAAGGCTTTTCAGTATGGCGATAATCCGAAGGAAGTTTGCGGACTTGGTCTGCTTCTCTGCTATCATTTCCTGTTCTCCTTCTTTTCTCCGTAGTATTCTTCGTCCTTAACGCCTCTCATGAAACACTCAATTTCTTGAGCGGAGTCCACCTTGGGGAACTTATGAAGGGCTTGCACGATTTTACCGGAGTAGGACTTCGAGATGGCTCTCGGGTCCAGGATGGACACAACACCGGTATCGCTTTCACAGCGAATGAGCCTTCCCACGCCCTGACGGAGTTTGATCAGCATATTGGGGGTGCAGTATCTGTCTACGAAATCTCCGACGCTGTCGCAGTTATTCTTCTTTTCCTCCATGAGAGCGCTTCTCATCGGGAATGGCAGCCGAACAATAATTACGGATGAAAGACAGTCACCTACACAGTCAACTCCTTCCCACATAGATCCGGAAGCAAAAAGTATACCGTTCTTCGATTTTTTGAAATCGGCAATGGCGTTTTTATTGCTGCGGGTCATGCAGATGGTATCGTATGCGGTTAGTCTGTCCCGCAGAAGGTCGTGTACCAGGTTGAGCGTTTTATATGATGTGAAGAGGATTGCCGTATGACCGTTTGTGGCTTTGATAATCCCATAAATCTCATCGGCGATGGCTTTGAAGTAGTCCTCGCTGTCGTTGTCCGGAGTAGGCATCCCCGTGGGAATGTACAGCCTTGTGTGGTTAGTGTAATCAAAAGGCGATTCTGTTCGGGACTCCAAGAGCAGGCGATGCGGAATAAAGTCCAATCCGTTTTCCGCTTTGAAGTATTCAAAATCCGTTCCATCCGAAAGCGTACCGGAGGTCAGCACATGGCTCACATTTCTGTCCCAAATTTTACTCCGGAAAATGTTGTTGATATCTTTTGGGGTGCTGCATAACGAGATAAGCCCGTTTTCATCCGTATCCAACCAAATGGTGGACTTACTTGTCTTATTGATAGCGGTAATCGCCGTTTTCAAGTAGCTGCCGGTTACGGGGATACCGTAATTGCGTTTGATCTTCATACCTTCGATTTTATCGATGAGGTACATAATCTTATTGAGTTTGGCTGTCTGAAATACCGACAGAGAAATAATATTTCCTCGTTCTTCTTCGATGTCGCCGTGCTGCTTCTTGCGAAGACTGTTGAACAGAGCATCGTTTTCCTTGATGATATTTGCGAGAAATTCTTTGTACTTATCCCTGTTGGACTTGGTTGAGCAAAGAATTTTTACTGCGTTTACATAGCGGGGGATGTCTTTTTCTCCGATTCTCTCGCCAAAGGTGTCTTCGGCCGCCTCTTTGAACTTATGCGCTTCATCCACGACCACAAAGCAACTCTCGCGCAGCAGAGGGGGATGGTCGTCGGTCTTCGCTTTTTGGGACATGAGGTACATATTATGGTTTGTAACTTGGAAGTCCAGGTCGGGAAGGTCGTACATCCGTTTAGCAAACTCGTTATATGTACATTCCTTCTTCCGCGCACAGCCTGCGCATGTACCCTTAATACAGATTCGGCTCTTAATCGCTCCACTGAGGCGGTATCTGTCCAGGTCAATTCCTGCACGCAGGTTGCTCATTTGCTCGAGCATTTCAATGGTGGTCTTGTATTTTTCGGGATACATACGGATATTCTTGAGAAAGTCATCGAAACGATAACGGCAAAGGTAGTGTTCCTTGCCTTTGCGAAGAACCGCGGTCAGCGGACGCTCAATAATGTAATAGTCTAAAAGCATTTTGGAAAGGTGGGGGATTTCACGCTCCACCAATGCTTTCTGCAATTCAATGCTCGATGTGGTGATGGTTACGGGCAGGTTCTGTCTGTAAGTGATGCCGTTGTGGTGCTTGGCTACAATGGCTGCCACCAAATAAGAAAGAGTCTTGCCTGTTCCGACTTCCGCTTCACAGAGAGCAACCTGCTTTTCGGTAAAACCGATATACATCTTCTTTGCAAGAGAAATCTGTTCTTCCCGAATGTTATATCCGTTATTGGGGAGAACAACACGGAAGATTGAGTCAATAACCGTGAGGGGATCGTCCGCAAAGCGATTGAGGTATCTCATGTCTCCGGTATATTTCACGGAGTAAAGAATATGGGGGATTAGCCGTTTGTAGGATGCTTCGGTGTAGAGATTGCCGGGATTCTTGGTAATAACGAAAGAGGCGAGACCGGTGCTCATATCGATGGCAATGTAATCCACCTTATGACGCAGGTTTGCGTGATAAATAATATATCGGTTCTCAAAAGTAAAATCGTAGGTGCCGCCTTTATGGGCTTTTCCCGCGTTTTGGTATGCTTCAAAGGTTTCGTTGTCGCTATAAGTAATTTCAAACATTTCTAATGTCTCCTTGTTTCTTAGTAATTCAGATTTGTTTGAGCGACAGAATGGTATGCAGGAGCATTGCTGCTCCTGCACAGTAGTTCCATCGCTCAAACACAAATAATTCGTTATTGAGCTATGGATTTAAGGATGTCGAGTATCTCGCAGCATATTTCCCCGCAGTCGGATTCGTAGTGGGGGAACGAGCATCATATATGGTGTAACAGACATGGTTTTCAGCCTGAAACAACATATCCCGCCTTCCGGCGAGCTGCTTTTTGCAGAAGTATCCTTAGTTCTCCACCGGAGTCATGGCCAATCGAAATATGCTGTACCTCTTTCAACTCGGCGCAGAATGTATCGCTCATCCACTTGTGTGGAGTCATGGCGCTTCTGTCCGACAGCTTTCCTTTTACGGTCCGGTGAGTTTATACCTCGGCATCCTTTCGTTATTCGGTTTTCAAGGTGCAACAGAGGCTGTTTAAGTCCTCTCATTCCTTATTTGGGAAAAATCCAAAGGCTCACAACCAAAAATCAGAAAAATTTTTTCAGTTTCTCGAAAATGGCTCTCTTACGCTTGCTCACGGCCTGCTGTGTCATACCGAGATGCTTGGCAATCTCTTTTTCGCTCATAGGGGATTTGGACAGATAAAGACAGTGGATGATACGGTATTCTTCTTTTGTGAGGGCTTGCAAAGCTTTTTTTAAAATTTCAAGATCGAGGTGGTGCATCGCCTCGGCTTCCAAATCGACATCTTCGTCCGCAACAGTATCAAGCAGTTCGAGGTCATCTTCGCCGGGAACTGAAACAAGCGTATTTGCCGACACGACTGTAATGTTCAGCTTAGCCATCACTTTGTAGCGATAACGATCCCGTTCCCGCTGTGCTGCACATGCCGTGACCATTTTGGGTTCTGCTTCAATTCCGATCTTGTTGCCGGTTTCATCAATGTCTACATGGAAGCATCTTGATCTTCCGTTTTCTGTCTTGAGGAAGTCATACAATGCCTTCCCTTCAAGCAGGGTGTATCTGATTTTTCCGTCCGTGGACAGATAAATGCCGTTATTGTCTTTGATATAGAATTTGGTACTCACTTTCGTAATCTCCTTAGATTTTTGAATTTGTGGTGAAATCAAAAATCGGAGATTACGGATATCCGGCTATGTAGCACTGCCATTTTTCCACTGCATCTTCTCCTTTGCGGTTCGGTACAGTGAAGAAGTCATGAAATAAATAATTTTCCTTTTGTATAAACACAAAAAGTCCTTTCCCGGGCAAGCCGAGAAAGGACTCCAATTACCGTACAAGTATTTTAGGGCACAAAAAAAGCGCCGTACAAATCAAGACCAATAGATATGGTTTTCCATACT
>UQDO01000010.1 GCA_900539855.1 uncultured Oscillospiraceae bacterium | reverse complement strand
CGAGCTGCGTGACGTGTGACCTGCTCAGACTACTATTTGACTACTACTGCGAAAACCCCCGGAGGCATTATCCTGCAAGGCCTCCGGGGGTTTCTCATAAATCACCGAAAATTTGTGCAACACCCACCAAATCCTTGCGCCGAAACAGCTTGCAGTTTACGGCCTTATAACTCCGACTCTAAAGGCCGCTGGTTCGAGTCCCTTCGGGCGTACCAAAAATCCCGTTCACATTAGTGAGCGGGATTTTTACTTATTACTTATTACATTTTCACTCTTACTTTGAATAATTAATAACGGGATTTTTGGAAGGTAATAAGTAATAGGTAAAAGGTAAGAAATATGGTGTCGGCTTCGCCGACGAATAGTTAATATTTGCATATTAACACTCCGCACGGCGTAATTTTTCTGCAGATGTTTTTTGTATGCGATAACGGCTTCTTTTGTAACGGCGGTGTTTTGCGTATACGCTGAAAATGCCTTAACATCACGAATATATTTTTCAATCGTTATTTCGCTCCTTTCCTCTAAAATTAGATGTTCTTTAAATTCGGCAATTACTTTTGCCGTAATAAATCGTCCTTTCACTTCATTTTACCTCCGGATATTTTTCTAATATTTTACCCGAAAGCCGCGAAAACAGGAATCATCATTGCTCATTGAAAAAAACGGCAGCAATAATCTGATCGCAGACATAAAAAAGCCCTTACAGGTTGCAGATGTTTTCTGTACCCGTAAAGGCTTTTTATCTATTCTGTTTTGGCTGTTGCAGGATGTACTGCAGGCAAAACTTTATTATAGTTGTGCGTACATATAATGAATACTACCAGGCGGAAAGCAAGCGAAACAGAAGGCGCTGCTGTTTATTTACGCGGAGAGGAACGGTACGACCGGAATCGCGTCATACGATGCAGCAGGTATCGGCAAAACCGCAAACGTGTCTGTCACAGCTGTTGAACGACCGAGCCTTTGAATATCTTGTTGCGGAAGTATTTCGGCGTCATGCCGGTGCGCTTTTTGAATACCTTTGAGAAATACTGCGGACTTTCAAACTGCAGTGAGCCTGCTATCGCGTCGATGTTCATGTGCGTTTCAAGCAGCAGACGCTTTGCCTCGCCGATCTTTAAATTCAGGTAATAATCCATCACGGTATATCCCATATTCACCTTAAATATCCGCGCTATATAGCTTTTGCTGTAGCCAAGATCGTTGCACAGCTGATCGTAATTGATGCTGCCGTATATGCCGTTCTTTAGAATTTCTATTATTTTGCAGACCGTCGGGTCTTCGGACGGGGCACTCTCCATAAAAACGCTCTGTTCGCTCTTGTTTGTTTCGGTGTCGAGCTGCTCGATGAATTGACAGAACAGTATTTCGAGATAGTTTATGCATATCTGCTCAAGATAAGGCGACGCGTCCGACATGGTGTCACATTCGTGCGAATTGATGTCCCACACCTTTGGCATAAGCGACAGTATGTTTGCGAGCAGCTTTTGCTGCTCGGGGGTCACCTTAAAGTAATGCCTGCCCGAAAGATACTCCTTGAGCGCCGGCGAATCGGAATAAAAGGTGAGTATGACGACGACCGCCGAGCTTTTCCCGTCACAGACGGTTCTGTGAAAATAGTGCTGACCGTAAATGACTGCGTCGCCGGGCTTCATTATGACGGTAGGCGTCTCGCTTGTGTCTAAAAATAATCCTCTTTCGAGAAAGATCAGCTCGTATGCCTCGTGGCTTTCACCGGGATTATATATGTAGTTGCTCGGCAGTTCAAAATATCTCATTTTGTGTACACTGTCTACTCTTACGGGGTGTTCGGTTTTGTCCACGGCATTTCACACTTCCTTTGTATACTAAATTACACTTTTATGAGAAAATAATACATTGAATTAGCTTATTTCATATTGTAACATTGTATTTAGAAGATTTCAACAAAATTTTTTGTTTGAAAAGGAGTGTAATGTTAAAATGAACAACAACTGGCTCAAAAAGTTGGTTGGAGCGGCACTTGCACTTGCTTTTGTTGTAAGTTCTGCCTTCATTCCGGGGCTGTCTTTCAATGCGGAAGCGGCTGCGGGCGATGTGCAGTCTACAGGCTTTGAAAGCAGTACAGGTACCATCACCGGCAGTTCGACAGCCGCCAGTATTACCGACGAGCAGGCAGCCTCCGGCAGCCATTCACTTAAGGTGGCGCCTTCAGGCAATCTTAGCTGGTACAAGGCTTTTGCTGTTTGTGATGACGGCTCAACCAAGATCCGGGTCAAGGCAAACACGCGCTACAGGGTCTCTTTGAAATACAAAATAGGTGCGTGTGCGGCAAGGACCTTTCCGAACGACATTCCCATATACATCCAAATGGCGAGCGCTAAGAGCAACGTCTGGGATGCCGGAAAGGATCTTTCTTCGGAAAAAACATATATGTACAGCAAGGAGCTCAAATCGGTCGAGTGGACAAGACACGATTATATCATCACCACCGGCGGTGATGTAAGCCCAAACCTTGTTGTTTCGGTCTACTGTGAGAGCGGTGACGTCGTTTACATAGACGATCTTGTTCTTACCGAGCTGGGTCCTGAGGATGACACCGGAAGCCGTACGTTTGATTTTTCGGACAGCTTTCCTAACTTCGCAGCTGTTTCGGACAATGCGGCGAACGGCTACACATACGGTGCTTCGCAAACCGGTTGGCATCTCGACAACGGATATCTCCATTTCCCGACCACCAATAAAACCAACCCCAGTCTTACGTCGGCAGTATGGATACAGCATTTCGGCATTTATGATACTGAATTCTGGACGCCGGGTCCGGATAAGACCTTTAACATAAAGGTAAAGATCCGTTACAATGCAAAGAGCACCTCAGATACCGGATATTTCTCGATCGCTACCAAGCCGTCTGTTCCGAACATGAATTCGGGTGCACTGAAATCACTTGCAATACTCAAAATAGACGGCACCGAGACAGATTGGAAGGTATATGATCTGACGGTCAGTACAGGAAGCTTGGCAGAGGGTAAGGCATTGTTTATGACATTTGGTGCATCAAGCGGAAGCGGCAGCTTTGATGTTGAGTATCTGACCGCTACGGTCTTCGACTCAACTCTTTATGATTTCAACGCAGATTATTCGGGCTGGAAACGCCTTGTAGACGGTGAGGATAACGGCGGCGTATATGCGTCATCGGGTGTTGCATGGGATATAGACCCCGATACACACATCCTCCATTTCCCGACCAGCAATAATAATAAGCCTGATCATTTTACCGAGAGTTCAGTTCAGAAATTTTCACTTTACAACGGCAGCTACTGTAAGCTGACCGGCAATACCGAGTACAGGATCACCGTCCGCTATAAACAGGTCTGCACCTCACCCAGCAAGGTAGGTTTTTTCGGACTGGGATATGAGACCTCCGGAGATCCGGAAAAGTGGTCAAAGGTATATAACCTCAAGACCATAGTACGCCCGGTAGAGGATACGAGCTGGAAGACATATACCGTATATGTCCGCACTCCGGCAAGCATGAACAACAGGCATCTTGTTATGACCTTCGGCACCAATAATTCAAACGGTCAAACAGACTTCTATGTTGACTATGTCAAGGTTGAGAAGGGCTGGCATGCCAACAACAACGGTATTGCCGTTGATTATTCCGGCGTTGCTGCAGGCAGCGAGCTTCCCGAGCCGGATCATGCCGACGGCATGACCTTCCTCGGCTGGTATTCCGATGTTGATTTCATCAACGAGTTCGGACCGGTCCTGGAAAATGAATACAGAAGGGCTTATGCCAAATATTCAAAGCTTTATATAGGCTTCAATGAAGGCGGCTTTTCCGATTCGAGAGATTACAAAGCCGATATTACCAAAGATCCGCTGGATCCAAAGAATAAAGTTGCGGTACTGCCTCTTAATGACGAGCGCGGCAACATTGAAATAGCACGTTACGACGCTTCTGATGCAGCCTTTTATGCCTTAAGGGATAACACGGAATATACGGTCAGCTACCGTTATCTGGTAGAGGATAACGGCACCGAAAACACCGTGAACTTCCAGCTTTGCACAGGCTCGTATGCCAATTATGTTGCAAATGACAAGACAGCCATTTCGAGCACCTCGTATAATTCGAATAAAGCAGGAGAATGGGTAACCGTAACACGCACCTTTACCACCGGCTATCTAGGAGAGAAGAATCATCTTTACATCACCGCTCTTGCAAACGGGGCGACCAATGGTGCAGAACGTAATGTTTACATAGATGATGTTGTTATATCCGAAAACGCGGCATATGCCGATGTTACCGTAAACGAAAACGGATACATCACCACCGTCACCTCGGCGGTCGGAAAGGCATTGGCAGCCGGCAAAAACACCGCTGAAAAGACCTTTATCGGCTGGTACGGCGATCCTGACTGTACGGCTCCTTTCGGAAATGTCATGGAGAACGAGACAAGGATCGCATACGCAAAGTATGATATAATTAATCAGCGCTTTGAAAATATCGGTTCCATAAATGCTGTGGGCGCTGAACTTACGGCGGATCCTGATAACGCAAACAACAAGGTCCTTAAATTTACGGGTACAGGCGCAGCCGAGATACCGTCATACGACGCAGCGGGTGCCGGCAGAATAGGTCTTGCAGCCAAAAAGACCTATGCCGTGAGATTCAGATATAAGAGACTTGCCGGAAGTGCGGCAGGCGCATTTACGGCAGGCAGCGGCGACGCTTCTTCCTACACCGTGCTCGGCACCGGCAACGCCTTTGATGCATGCGCGGACGGCGACGACTGGAACTTAGGCGCACTTGCCTTCAAAACAGACAAGGAAGAATCCAATTTTGTGTTCGGCGTTTCGGGCGACGGCGCTAACGTGCTTGTTGACGACATAAAGTTCTACGAGGCAGGCACCTCGTCAAGCATAACCGTAAAGGGCGACAGCACTATTAACGGCACTTCGTCAAGCAACGCTTATCTTACCGTCGGTGCCAAGGACGGCAAACTGTATGTTCTTGTAACAGTTGATCCTGCAAGCGGTGAGCAGCTTGCCGCAAGCGGTATTTCGGTAACCTATGACGCATACGGCTCGGCATTCTCCGAGGAGGTCACGAAAAACATATTTGAGACCAACGACGAGTGGGATCCGGGACATGAGTTTGATACCACAATACCCGCATCGGCAAAGAATATCCGCGTTAACGTAACCTTTACGACGACCGCAGCCGATAACATGGCGATAATCGCTTCGTCCTATCGCGAAAAGACAAGCGAGTACACCACAGGTGTCCGTTTCAGAGCGAGAATTTACACCCAGACCGCTGCTTCCCTCGCAGCGCACGGTGCGGTAACAAAAACAGGTTTCCTTGTAACACCGACCAGGTTTATGGAAACGGCAGGGCAGACCACTCTGACCATGGAAAACTATGAGCAGTGCAAGGCTGTCAACGCAGAAGCCACCGGAGTTATCTATGACTCGACCGACCTTTACACCGATTATCAGGTGCTCCTTAAGGGCAATATCCTTGACAAGATGAAGGATACCGAGTTCACGGTCGTTGCATACCAGCAGTATACGGACGGAACATATCTTTACACCGACGCTTTTGCAAATTCCTACAATAAAATACATAAGGCTGTAAATGTTGTGCCGAACGGTGTTACGGAGTACTACAAAGATGAGTTTGAAGGTCTTCGTAATGATCTGAGAGTGGTTCAGCAGGGCAATTTCTCCTATCTTTACATCACCGACCTTCACATCGACTATGTGAAATCGTCACAGGACATTCCGTCAGAGCCGGCAGTTTTAAGAACGATACATGCTATGGTTGAACTTGCCAACACTACCGATGTCGACTTTATAATGTTAGGCGGAGATATTATCCACGGAACCTCCAAAAAGGAAGTATCCATAGAAAAGTTAAGACAGTATGTAAGGCTATTCAAGGAAGCCAATGTTCCTGTATTTGTGACTAAGGGCAACCACGATGCCAACGAATACAGCTCCGGCTACGGATATCCGTCCTACAACCCGAACTGTGTCAAGATCCAGGGCATCATATCCCTTGAGGAATGGTATCAGGAGATGATAGTTCCGCTTGCGGGCGACAGAATAGTCCATGACAGCAAGAACGCACATTCCAGCTATTATTACGTTGATTTCCCTGAAAAGAAAACAAGACTGATAGTTACCGACTGCTATGACGCTCCGTTTACACAGAACGGCAAGTTCCTGTTCGAGGCTGCCGAGTCATGGAGAATGTATTCGGATGCCCAGATGCATTGGCTGATCGAGGAAGCTTACGATGCTTCACTTGAAGGCTGGACCTTTATTCAGGCAGGTCACGCCGGAACCGGAGACGGAGTCAGCTCCTGCAGCAACGTAGAGGAAGTAAAGTCACTTATATCTGCATTCAACAACCATACGACATATGAGAATAAACGACTCGGTCTGACCAAGGACTTCAGCGCGGGTACGGCAATCAATCCTCTTTATGTGTTCGGTCATACACACACCGACGCATACAAGAAGTATGCTGCCCAGAAGTTCTTAGCCGTCAACACCGCTCACGCCAAGGTTCTCGGCACAGGTGATGATCTGTCAAAGTACGCCGACTGGTGGGTAAGACCCGAAAGATTGACCGGTACATTGACCGAAGCTCTGTTTGACGCTCAGGTTTACGGCTACGACGGAATGTTCACACGTCTGCGTTTCGGTGCCGGTATTGATCAGAAGATCGATATAAAGGATTATCTTAAATAAAGGGAGGAAATCGAAATGAAGAAGTATACAGAACCTGTCATTAACATAACCTCCCTCGCACCGGCAGAAAATGTCTGCAGGGGTGACGAAGTCGAGATCTCGGTTGGAGATATCGGCTGGGATACATTCGATGACGAGTAGATCTTCCATATAACGCGGCAGAGCCCACAAGGGAAACCTTGTGGGCTCTGTGGCATATAAAAACGTTTTAATCCTTATTATGTGACCTTATTTTCTTTATTGAGCGTGACGGATAGAACAAGATATCAAGGAAGGGCGATAGCGAGCATAGCCTTGCGGCAGCTATCGGGAATATAAGCCCTGCCGCCATGCCTGCAATTACATGCACGGTATAATTTGCAACTCCGAGTTTTAAAAGCAAAATCCTTACCGCGGCTGTGAAAAAGGTGTGCAAAAGATAAATAGGGAAGGAATCGCGGCAAATAAGCTGCAGAAAATTTGGTACCGGCTTTATATCGCCAAGCAGTGATATAAAGCATACCGATGAAAAAATGCCGAGCAGTGTCAAGGCGTCGTCAACAAATAATTTTTCGTAAATGTCGTAATATATAACGCAGCAGGCGACCGCTATGTGTACCGGTATCACCAAAGCACGGATGACAGCCGGCAGTTTTTTTATATCAAGTGATTTTAAAGATGTTCCGAGTCCGAAGGCAAGCGCACAGTTGAAGGATGAGTCAAGAAATAAAAGATCGACCTGCAAAACTTTGCAGATAATAAATACCGCAAAGGTCAGCACGGTTATTATATAGTTCGGGAAAAATTTTGAAAGCAGCGTCCAGATAACAAACAGCCAGAAAAGTGCAAACAGGAACCAATACTGCGCAACCGGACGGTATGGCAGCTTTAAAATATCCGACAGCGCCGACGGATTGTTGACCCCCGGGGTAAAATGATTGACCGCTATGTAAAGGGAAGAAAAAACAAAATAAGGGATGCCGAGGTCGAGCAGCTTACAGCCGATAAATCTGAGCCGTGTGCCTTTCCTCTGCCATCCGCCGGTTATGCTGTAGACATATCCGGAAAGGAACATAAAAAGGTCAATGTGATAAGTCCATATAAATTTTTCCAATAGCGGCATGGCGGACGGTACCGCAGCACCGGAGGTGCGAAGCCCTATTATCACATGCCCGAATACAACGAGCAGACAGGCATACCCTTTTAAAAGATCGGTCAGGCGGTCTCTTTTCACAAATATCCGGTCCTTTCTTGTAACTAACGATATATTAACATAAATTGATAATAAACACAAGACAAAAAGCTTGACAAAATATAGTATTCGGTGTATTATATTATAAATTGAATATTGGTAAACTCATCGAAAGATGAGGACACAAAGTCATTGTGCCTAAGGTTTATACTACGGTTGACAGACTGCAATTTTCGCAAAGCAGATTTGCGTTTATTGCAGTCTTTTTTATTTGTCCTGAAAGAGGGTGAGCTTAAATCAAAAGGCAGTATTATTGTTCGGTCGATATTGCAAAATTAATATGCTCCCTGCTTATTGTCTGCATACATACATCACCGCTGCTGTCTATTGACGGAGGGATGGACTCGTTTCTTGTAAACTGCCTGTCACGGGTCGCGGTCCCGCTTTTCTTTATATTTTCCGGGTTTTTTCTCTTTTCAAAAATGAATGACGGCGGTATCGACAAAGGAATCGTGCTTGGGTATATAAAACGGATATTAAAGCTGTACCTTGTATGGTCGGCGGTCTATTTTCCGTTTACGGTGCTTGAGATGCTGAAATCTTCAAATATCAAAAGTGCTGTTTTAATACTTCTTAATTGGGCAAAAAACATGGTGTTCAGCGCAGGGTACGGTTTTCTGTGGTATCTTCCTGCCACCGCTGTTGCCGTTGCAGCCGTAAGCTTTCTTATAAATAAAAGAGTAAGCATAAACCGGATAATAGTGTTAGGTTCGTTTCTTTATCTTATCGGACTTTGCGGACAGAGCTATGCAGGGCTTGTAAATATGATACCGTTTCCGCAATGCGTCAGGACAGCCGCACTTAGTGTACTGCGGTTTACGGTCACGACCCGTAACGGCATATTTGAAGGCATAATTTTTATAGCGCTCGGCGCAAGGCTTGCCTGCAAAAAGAACTCGGGGTCACTGCGGTCGGCGGCAGGGGCATTTGCGGTTTCAATGCTTGGATTTATTGCCGAATTTATCTTTGTTTCAAAAATGGACTGGCAGCTCGAATATGACATGTATCTGCTGCTCGTGCCTGCATCCTACTTCCTCGCAAAGACCGTGCTGCTTTTGAATATCAGTGTCAGCAGACGCACGGCGGAAAACATGAGAACACTCAGCTCGCTCATATATTTTACGCACATGCTGTTTGTCGAGGCTTTTTCAATACTTACCCCTTACGACAATGTCAATTCACTTCTTGCGTTTTTTATAGTTCTGATACCTACCATCGGCTTTAGTGCCGCGGTCATTGCACTGTCACTGACCGAAAAATTCAAATTTTTAAAAAATATATACTGAAAGGCAGGTGGTACGGTTGGGCGCACATTCGAAAAAAATTAAATTCAATATGATATCGGTTGTGCTCTGCCAGATCGTGACCATTGCCATCAGTTTTATACTGCCGAGACTTTATATTGAAAATTTCGGCTCCGAGGTAAACGGCGTGCTGTCAACCGTCAAGCAGATATTCTCATATCTCTGCCTTTTGGAGGCAGGGGTAGGTCTTGCGACCTCACAGGCGCTGCTGAAACCGGTTGCCACAAAAGACCGCGAAAAAATAAACGGTATACTTGCCGCAACCAGAAAGCACTATATAAAGGTAGGATGCGTTTACGGCTTTGCCGTTCTTTTGATAGCTGCGGTTTACGGCTTTGCGGTCGATACAGATCTTGACTCCTTTACCGTTATAGCGCTTGTGCTGCTGAACGGTGTGCCGTCGCTTGTCACGTTTTTTATTGAAGGCAAATACTGCATTTTAATGGAGACCGACGGAAGGCAGTATGTAATAAACAATTCGCAGACCGTTTTGCAGGTCGTGAGCGGTCTTGCAAAGGTCGCTGTGCTTATACTGACCGACGATCTTCTGCTTATGCAGGGCACCTACTGCCTGATAGCGGTGCTGCAGCTTTTATACATAACCGCGTATGCAAAAAAGCGCTACAGCTGGCTTGACTTCGGCGTAAAGCCGAACACCGCTGCGATATCGCAGAAAAATTCGGTGATAGTGCATCAGATATCCGCAATGGTCTTCAACAACACCGATATACTGCTGCTGTCCGCTTTGGCTGATTTCGGCACTGCCAGTGTTTACTATATATACAACCTGTTTTTCTCGCAGGTCGAGACCTTTATAAGCAACCTCGTCAAGGGTTTTAACTTTGCGCTCGGACAGCTTTTTTCGGTCAACCGGGAGGAATTTCTTAAAAAATACCGCGCTTATGAGACGCTGTATGTCTGTGCAAACTTTATTGTTTACACGGCTATGAATACATTTTTGCTGGCGGTAATTGAAATCTACACCGGCGGTATAAACGATGCAGAATACATAAATCCGCTGCTTATACTGCTGTTTTCGGCGTCAAAGCTTATTTCATGCGCCAAGCTGCCTGCCAATCAGGTCATTGAATATTCGGGCGATTTTAAGAATACAAAGTGGCACGCGATAGTCGAAATGGCCATAAACCTTTCTTTTACCGTTATCGGCATAAAGCTGTTCGGAATATGCGGTGCACTTGCCGGAACAGTGGCGGCGATAGTTTTCAGGAATATTGTAACGCTTATATATACAAACCGTAAAATTTTCCACCGCAGTGCCGCCGGCAGCTTTGCGCTGCTTTTTGTAAACGGTGCGGTGTTTGCAGGCATCTATCTGATTTTCGGCACAGCGCATTTCTGCGGCATGAAATTTCTGACCCTTTGCCTTCACGGCGTGCTGAATATGCTTTGGATAGCGCCGCTATACATTGCCGCAAATGCGCTTTTGAGACCGGATGTGTTCAAAGCATTGATCAATTCTCTTAAATGTAAGATAAGCAAAGAAAATGTCACGGAATGATATATTAATATAAGGTCTGATGAAAATGAGTATACCGAAGGTAATACATTACTGCTGGTTCGGCGGCAGTCCGCTGCCTGCCTCGGTCAAAAAATGCATAGCGTCATGGAAGAAAAAATGCCCCGGCTATGAAATAAAAAGATGGGACGAGAGCAACACCGATTTGAATGAAAATCTTTATGCGAAGCAGGCTTATGAAGCAGGGAAATGGGCGTTTGTAAGCGATTATTTCAGGCTGAAGGTCGTATATGAGCATGGCGGCGTTTATCTCGACACCGACGTTGAGCTTTTAAAAAGCCTTGATGTGCTGACCGAAAGCTATGACGGCTTTTTCGGATACGAATGCGGCGAAAGCCTTGTGTCAACGGGACTGGGCTTCGGAGCCAAAAAGGGCAGCCGGTTCGTGGAAGCGATATTAAAGGATTATGACGGGCTTGCCTTTTTAAAGCAGGACGGCAGCTTTGACGAAACGCCATGTCCCGACAGAAATACAAAGACGTTAAGGTTGCTCGGCGTCGACACCGATGCAAGGGATCAGGTCATAGACAACGTTGTATTTTTAAAGGAAGAAGTACTTTGCCCCATAAACTTTTTCACCGGAGAAAAAAGGGTGACAAAGGAAACGCTGTCCATACACCATTTTGACGCGTCGTGGTGCAGCGACGTTACAAGAAGAACGCTGCGGCTCAAACGGCTTATAGGTATAAGATGCTACTGCTTTCTTTATGCAAAATTTCTTCACAGATCTGACAGGTGGGAATGGTAATGAGTTTTCTTGAATACGAAAAGGTCGATAAAAAGACAGCGGACAGACTGAGCCTGCTTATTGAAGGATCGTACGCCTCATACTGGAAAAAGAAAAGGGCGTTTGACATAATAGTCACAGTCCTTCTGCTGATAATTCTTATCATCCCCATACTTATAGTGGCGCTCATCGTTTTTATAGACGATCCGCATGGCAGCCCGTTTTATAAGCAGATAAGGATAGGCCGTCACGGCAGGAAATTTTATATGTACAAGTTCCGTTCGATGTATGTTGACGCCGATAAGCGTAAGGCTGAGTTGATGCATAAAAACGAAATGGACGGACCGGTCTTTAAAATGAAAAACGATCCGAGAATAACGAGGTTCGGAAGATTTCTCAGAAAATATTCAATAGATGAACTGCCGCAGCTTTTCAATGTGCTGATAGGCAATATGAGCATAGTAGGCCCCAGACCTGCTTTGCCTGCCGAGGTGGATCAGTACAGCGACTATGAAAAGCTGAGACTTATAGTGACTCCCGGTATTACCTGCACATGGCAGATAACGCAAAACCGCAACGACATGCCGTTTGAAAAGTGGCTTGAGATGGATCTCGATTACATAGAGCACCGCACTACATGGCAGGACATAAAAATAATCGTGAAAACACCGATTGCAATGTTGAAGGCGACCGGAAGATAGGTGCAAAAAATGAAGATAGCAATGATAGGGCATAAGGTGGTGCCGTCCACTAAAGGCGGCATAGAAACGGTGCTTACCAACCTTTGCCCGATAATAGCAGGGTATGGACATGAGGTCACCTGCTACAACAGAAGCTCGGACAAATCAGAAGATGTGTTTGCCGGTGATATAAATCATGGCAGATATAAAGGCGTGGTGCTTAAAAAGGCGCCGACTTTAAAACTAAGGGGAATATCGGCGATGCTGGCTTCCTTTACGGCAGCCGTAAAATGCTCGTTTTCAAAGTGCGATATAGTGCACTTTCACGCCGAGGGCCCCTCAGCCGCCATGTTTATACCGAAGCTTTTCGGCAAAAAATGCGTTGCCACAGTCCACGGACTGGACTGGCAGCGTGCAAAATGGAAAAACGGCTTCGGTGCTAAATATATAAAGTTCGGCGAAAGAATGCTTGTAAAATACGCCGACGGGGTGATAGTTCTGTCGGAAAGCGCAAAAGAGTATTTCAGGGAAACATATGATAAAAGCACGACGGTTATTTATAACGGCATAAAAAAGCCCGAAATCATCGGCGACGAAATCATAAAGCGGCTGTTCGGCATAAGCCGCGGCTCATACATATGCCTTGTGTCAAGACTTACCGAGGAAAAGGGAGTACATTACCTGATAGACGCCTATAAAGGACTTCGCACCGACAAAAAGCTGGTCATATGCGGCGACACGAGCGATACCGATGATTACGCTGCACACCTAAGAAAAATGGCTGACGGTAATGAGAACATAATCTTCACCGGTTTTATATCGGGTGATACTTTAGCGTCGGTCTACAGCAACGCATATGCGGTGTGCCTGCCGTCGGATATCGAGGGCATGTCACTTAGTCTTTTGGAGGCTATGTCATACGGAAACGCCGTTATCTGCTCCGACATACCGGAAAACACCGCCGTCTGCGGCGATGCAGCGCTTACCTTCAAAAAGGGCGACGTTGCCGACCTTAAGGGAAAGCTGAATTTACTGTTGGAAAACAAAGAAAAAACGGAGCATCTGCGGGGCATCGCAGCCGGGCATGTCCTCAGCCGGTTTTCGTGGGACAAAACGGCTGACGCGACATGTGAACTTTACGATAATATCCTGAAAGGAGAAAACGACCTATGCAAAACCTGAATATTGACGGCATACAGTCGGAATTTCTGGAGCATTTAAGCTCATGTTTGTCTGCCGATGATCTTGCGGTTTTTGAAAAGGGCTTCACGCTTTTAAATGTGCAGGACAATATTTTTATTTTTGAATACAGCGACAAAGCGGTATATAAGGATTTTGTAAGCAGAAACATAAACGCTTTACGGATCGTTGCCGGCGGTATCTGTGCAAAGATGCCGGATATAAGATTTAAGTATAAAAATCGGACCGGGCAGGTCACAAAAGAGACGCAGGATGCGGACGAAAAGCCTTCTGCCGCGCATAAAGATTACAAACGCGGCATCAGGAATATAATAGCCTCGGCTGTATGCATGGTGCTGGCGTTTGTGCTGGCAATAGTGTCGGTCAATTTCATAGCCAACAGGAAATTCAAGGAAAATTTCTATTCGCTCAGCCTTAATAATACATATGATAATTTCCGCATAATCCAGATAAGCGACCTGCATAATTCAAGCTACGGCAAAGAAAACGATGAGCTTTTGAGCAGGATAAAAAAGCTCTCGCCCGATGTTATAGCCATGACCGGGGACTGCCTTGATGTAAACGGCGACCTTAACGATATAACCTATCTTTGCACCGAGCTTGCCAAAATAGCGCCTACCTATTATGCGTACGGCAACAACGAGTGGCAGCGTGCGTTCGACTTTGATATGACGCTTGAAGCTATTGATAAAGCTATAGGCGCAACCGACGGGAACCGCGACGTATCAAAGCTTTTAAGCCGCGACAACGGCCTTAAAAGCGCGCTTGAGGCTACCGGTGTAAAGGTGCTTTTTAACGAGACCGATACACTTGATATAGGAGCAAACAAGCTTAAGATATTCGGCACGCTTACCTTTAATCCGTCGGCGTTCTGGCAGTATGCCGGTGATGAATTCTACAAATTCATAAGCGAGGGCGACGACTGCATACGGCTGAACCTTTGTCATGATCCGTTGCTTATGGAGACAATAAAGGAGGACTATTGGGGCGACCTTGTGCTATCGGGGGACACCCACGGCGGCGTGGTAAGGCTGCCCGGCATCGGCGCTGTTTACTCAAGGAACTTCGGACTGCTGCCCGAAAGGAATAACCATTATATATACGGTAAATACCGTACCGGCAGCTCGGATATAATCGTCAGCTCGGGGCTTACAAACAAAGGTCCTATAAGAATGTTCAATCAGCCCGAGCTTGTGATAGTGGATGTAAATAAATACTGACAGGAGGTGCAGATATTATGATATCACGGATAATAAAGCTGGCGGCTATAGCCGTCATAGCCGTTTTGTGCATTATTGCGCTTTACACGTTCTGGAAAAAGATACGCAATATGACCAAAAGCCAGGCAAAGGCTGAGTTCAAAAAGCTGAGGCTTATAAGGGTCGATGCATTTGTGTTTGCTGTGATAATATGCGTCGTGTATACGCTGGTCACATATTTTGATACGACCAAGCAGGCAAATGCCGTTGTGGGACTGAACTATGCCGAAGCGTCGCTCGGGCAGAATGTCAACGGCACGAGATACAACATGGCTGAGATAATATGCGACGATGTTCTGGAACGCACCATCAAAAAGGGTGGATATGACGACCTTACGGTGTCCGATCTTAAGGAATGTTTAAGCGTCGCGCCGCTTAATCAGGGAAATTCATATTCCAAGGACAGCTATCATATATCGACGGAATTTGCGGTTTACTACTACGCCGGGAAAAAGACGCAGAAGTACGATTCCGAAACGCTTTTGCAGCTGGTCTGCAATTCGTACCGCGACTACTATTTTGATAAATATGTAAACGACTTTCAGATAAAGCTGGATGATATAGAAGACGAGGTCGGGGGGCTCGATTATATCGACGCCGCAGATCTTTTAAGCCGCAAGGCAAACAGAATACTAAACTATCTTTACGGCTTAAGACAAAAAAATTCCTCCTTTATATCATCAAAAGGGACCACCTTTGACTCGGTCGCCGCGAAGGTCGATATACTCAATTCCGCAAGGATAAACGACGCGCTTTATTCTTATGTTCTGCAAAACGGGGTTTCGGCTGACTCGGAAAGACTGCTCAGCCGTCTTGACTACATAAACGTGCAGTCGGGATTTGATAAACAGGAGCTGGAGCAGTCCTATGCTATAACCAATAAGGCTGTTGCAAGGTATGACAGCGATATGGCAAGGATAGTTCTTGTGCCTACATGGGACAAGGACGGCAAATACTACATGGGACGCACCAAAATAGGAATAGATGAGCTGTCTGTGCAGGCTGTGTCATACAGCAAGTCTATAGCATCGGTCGAAAAGGGCATAAACGACAACAATTTAAAGATCGAAAAATTCCGCAGTGCCGTCGGCAATACGGCTGAAAACCGGGCATATGCCGCGTCGCTCATTTCAGAGATCGAATCAAGCCTCAAGTCACTGGCTGAGGAGGCACGGCTCATAGGTCAGGAGTATTATTCAAACCAGATGAACCAGTGCATTTCGGCAAATGTCAGTTCATACAGTCTGCTGTCCAAGGCTAAGGTATTGCTTTTGATACTTGTCTGCTCGTATATAGCCTTTTGGGCTAAAAAATCGTCGGCAGTGTTCGGCACCGATAACAATAAATAGGAGAAGCACTTATGGATGAGAAAAAAATATTCAAATACATAAAGCGGCTCCTGCCGTATGTGCTGATACTGTCGCTGCTTTTGTCGGTGCTTATAAATTTTATACTTAAAAAGCAAAGGACGTATACGGCGTCGGCTGTTATAAATTATAATTTTGAGTCTGCCGCAGAGGGCAAAACGCCTGCCGGTACCGACCTCGACGTAAACGAGATAAAATCATCGGCGATAATGAGCAAGGTCATAGACCGTCTGTCGCTCGGCGACGGATACTCGGCTGACAGGCTGACCTCGCGCATTTCGATAACCGAGGTGCCCGATCCCGACAAAGAAGCTCAGAAGGAAGCCAAGCTCAAAGAGGGCAAGGAATATGTATATGTTCCAACAACATATATAATAGCCTTTACTGCTACCAATGCCGAGGGCGCAAGGTTCGCACAGACCATGCTTGACGAGACGCTCGACGTTTATTTTTCGGTGTTCGGCGAAAATTATATAAATGTCGATCACATCAGCAACAACATCGAAAAAATATATGACAACAACTATGACTACCTGAGAATGGCGGAGCATATCGACAACAACATTGAAAACACGGTCAATATGCTTTATCAGCGCGACAGCGCATATCCATACTACCGCTCGACCGAGACCGGAACATCGTTTGGTGACTTAATAGATGAATTCAATTTTATAAGATCGGTCACATTGAAGGATATGTTTTCAAAAATATACCGCTACCAGATAACCAAAAGCAAGAGTCTGCTCAACGCGACCTACAACACAAGGATAGATAACAACGCAATAAGCGGCTCGGGCGAAAGGGAAATGTTCGGCGATATTGAAGAGGTCATAGAGTCTTATGTGTACAAAATGCGTGAGTCGGGCAATACCGACATCACATATGAGTACATACTCAATGAGGTGCACAGCAAGGATATAACCGACGGTGAGGGCAATGTCATCACCAAGGGCGATCAGACCGTCACCTATGACGAGCTGATATATGCATGGAGAGACCACGACCTTAACGAGGCGCTGGCCTCGATAGATACCGCCTACTGCCGCTATGTGCTTGATTCCTTCAACAAATGCACCGGTGCCTGCGGCGGCGACTGTTCGGGATCGGATAAGACCTGCGCGCAGCTCTCCGATCCGGGCTATGACGCGGCAAAAGCCGAGGTCGAAGTTACCCTCAAAGAGGTGGTCGATAAGCTTACCGTGCTTTACGATAAAACGGTCAGCACCAACAGCGAATATAACGAATATTTAGGCTGCAAGAATATATCCATACTGTCAACCGCATCGACCGGAGCCAGCATAAATGTCGGGCTGTACAGCGTTATCGCGTTTATCTTTATTGTTGTTGTCTGCTGCGGCGGACTCATCCTTATAGGCAGAATGAACGATATACTGACAGCTAATTTCTACACAGACAAAAGGACCGGTTTTTACAACCGCGCCTATTTTGACAAATATCTGCTTAAAAAGAGCAGAAGCATACTTGACGACGGCACGGTCATGGTGTCGGTGACCATTACCAATCAGCGCGAGATAAACAAGGAATTCGGCAGAAATGTCGGCGACGATGTGCTGACGCTCTTTTCCAATGAGCTGAAAAGGGTATTCTCCAAAATGAACGCTATGTTTGTTTATAACGACAATTCGCACTTCATAGTGGTACTTGAAAAGACCGATTCTATAACCGTTGAAGATGTTTTGAAGAACTTCACGGTTTCGCTCGACAACAGAGAAATATGCGAAAATGTCGGCATAAAATATACGATGGGCGTCGCCGAGACCTTCCGTGACAGGATACAGTCGGCAAGGGCGCTGCTTGTTGAGGCCATAAAAAACAGCCGTGACTATGAGTCGGCTGCAAAGGGTACAAAGTAAGGAAAGCGCAATTAAAAAGCGTAAAGGAGGGTGAAAAATGCCGCTTGGAAAAGCCGTTGATACGGTGGCGAGAGTATACTTTCTTGCCGTGATGTTCCTTATGTATTTCTTTATTGAAGAAGCGGTCTACATAGGCGGTATCGGTATCACCCTCCGCCACGTTTTTGCCCTCCTGCTGATTGCTTCGGCATTTGTGTATTTTATTATAAAGCCCGATGTTGCGCGTGCCGCCGTGTCGCTTAAATCAGCCTTCGTTTTCGCCGTGCCGCTTCTTGTTGTTATAGTGGCGTCAATGCTTGTGTGGGTCATTGATAAAAGCGATGTGTCCACAATAATGAGAGGAATTTCGGGCTGCGTAATTTATACGAACTGGCTGTCGTGCGCTCTTTGTGCCGGAGCTGCACTGTACGTTTTCGGCAAAAGCGGAATATGGTACAACCTTGCCGCTATTGTGGCATCAAATATCGTCATGATCGTCAGAATAATGCTCACTGACGGCATAGGTAAGTTCTTCAGTGAATTTATCACCCTTGTTGCCAGCTTTGCCGGCAAGACCGGCGAGACGATAGTAAAGGCAGAGATACACGAGCTTGCCTTTTGCCTTGGCGCATACATAATATACATGCTTTATAAACCGCAGAAAAAGGTCTGGTTCTGGGTGCTTTTCGGACTGTCCTCCTTCTGCTTTCTTGCCGCGTTCAAGAGAATAGCCCTTATAGCAATGGCGGTAGTGGCGGCTGTAAGAGGTGTGCTGTGGCTTTTCGGACGTTTGTCCGACGGGGCGGTATCGCGCGCCGCAAACGCTGTAAGTATTTTATCGGTCGTACTGCTTGTCGCATATGTCGCGGTCATAAAGGCAGATGTGTTTTCAATGCTTGAAAGGGCATTAATAGACACAAGCGGACGCGCCTATGTTTATTCACATGTCAGCAAATATTACAGCTTTTCACCGTCTTTCGTCGGCAACGGGATAGGCTTTCTGACCTACCAGCTCAACGAGGTGGTATCGCTCGGCGTTTCGGCGGTGCATAACGATTTTTTGCAGTTTTACATAGATCTCGGCTTTTTCGGATATATTTTGTGGCTGCTGTCGATGACACTGCTGCGTACAAAATATTTCGGCAGGAACGCAGACGCGGATACCGCAGTGGTGACGACGCTGCTGACCGTTTATCTTATAATCGTTTCAAGCACCGATAACACAATAAACTATCCGCTGCTGACCACGGTTATGGGCGTTATAATTATGGGCAACGGTTATGAAAAGAACGTGTCGGAGCAAAGAGAACGCTACGGTATGGAACCGCAGGCGATTTAAAAAACAAGAGCTTTTAAAAGGCAGGTGATCCTAAATGAAAATACTTATGGTAAATAAGTTTTTATATCCGCGCGGCGGAGCCGAAAGCTACATGCTCTCTATCGGCAGGCACCTTGAGTCGTCGGGACACGAGGTGCAGTATTTCGGTATGTACGACGAAAAAAATACCGTCGGGAACGAAGCCGGCGAATACACCGCTAATATGGATTTTCATACAGGTTCACTTAAAAAGCTGCTTTACCCTTTTAAAATAATATATTCATTTGAAGCACGCCGGAAAATAGGCAGGGTGCTTGACAGTATGAAGCCCGATGTGGTTCACCTTAACAACATAAACTTTCAGCTTACGCCGTCGGTAATAGACGCTGCCTACAAACGTAAAATACCTGTAGTCTGGACGCTGCATGACTGCCAGCTGGTCTGCCCCGATCACCTTATGTATAATTCCGACCGGCAAACCGTCTGTGAAAAGTGCGTCGGCGGCAGTAAAATGCACTGCATAAAGAATAGGTGCATACATTCGTCGCTTGCAAAAAGCATTATCGGCACCGCCGAGGCTTACCTTTATAAGCATAAAAAAACATACGGCAGGGTGGGCGCGTTCATAGCTCCGAGCAGGTTCCTTTACGGCAAGCTTTTAAAGGACAACGAAAAGCTGTTTTCGGGGCGTACATATGTCATGCACAATTTTGTAAACAAGCGAAAGCTGCAGGAAGGTGCCAAAAACAGCTTCGGCTTCAATTATATCGCCTTTGCAGGCAGACTGAGCACCGAAAAGGGCACCGGTGTTTTAGCCCAAACGGCAAGGCTTCTGCCCGATGTCAGGTTTGTCGTCATGGGCGACGGACCGGAGAAAAAGCGGCTTGAGGGAATAGACAACGTAACCCTTACCGGATTTGTGAGCGGCAGTGAGCTTGACAGCTGCTTAGCCTTCGCGGACGCGATAGCCGTGCCGTCGGTCTGCTATGAAAACTGTCCCATGTCGATACTTGAAGCGCGTATGCTCTCGGTACCGGCGGTCACAATGAATATGGGCGGAATGGCTGAGCTGGTGGAAAACGGCGTGACCGGAGTTTTATCTGCGTCTGCCGACCCTCGTGATTTTGCTGCGGCAGTGTCCGATATTATAAGCGACAGAAAACGCCTTGATGAAATGAAGGAAAACTGCCGGAAGGCGTCGCAGGAGGACATGGATATCGCAGGCTACTGCGACAGGCTTATAAAAATATATGAATCCCTGAAAGAGGGTGCAAAAAATGCCTGAGGTAAGCATAATAGTACCGGTATATAAGGTCGAAAAATATCTTGACAGATGCATAGAGTCGCTGATAGCCCAGACCCTTTCCGACATAGAAATAATACTTGTGGACGACGGCTCACCCGATAATTGCCCATCATTGTGCGACCGGTGGGCAAAAAAGGACAGCCGCATAAAGGTAATTCATAAGGAAAACGGGGGACTGGGATTTGCCCGAAACAGCGGACTGGATATAGCCTGCGGCGAATATGTCGGCTTTGTCGATTCGGATGACTTTGTAAAGCACGACATGTACGAAGCTTTGTATTCTGCCGCTAAGAATGAGGACGCCGACATAGCCATGTGCGGTTTTCTTTGTATCGGCGGTATTATGACCGCAAGATCGGGCGAGGAAAGGGAAATAAACTGCTTTAGCGAATATAAATGCTTTTCGGGCAAGGACGGCATTGACCGGCTTATGCTTGATATCTCGGGCGCATTGCCCGGTGAGCCGGAGGACAGCCGGTACGGCTTCAGCACCGTTAAAAACATTTACCGGCGCAGTATTTTGGAAGAAAACAGACTGCGCTTTATGTCCGAACGCGAGGTTGTGAGCGAGGACGTCTTTTTCCTGCTCGATTTTCTTATGCTGTCAAACCGCGCGGTGGGGATAAAGGGTGCGTACTACTGCTATTGCCGCAACCAAGGCTCGCTTTCAAAAAGCTACCGTCCGGACAGATTTCAAATGTGCTGCCGCATAACCGACGGCATAAACGAGCGTCTCGGCAAGCGCATGAGCGAGGACATATACAGAATATATACCGACCGACTGTTTCAGGCGTACGCAAGGGCGGCGCTTATGCAGGAAATACAGTTTGCAGATCAAAACAAGCTTACAGGCAGACAGCTGAACGAAAGACTAAAGGCGATATGCCGTTCCGAAAGGCTCAGAGCCACGCTCAAACGCTATCCGTGGCACAGACTGCCGTTTGCACAGGCGGTATTTGCGATGACCATGAGGTTTTCAGCCGTGCGCCTTCAAAGGCTGCTTATAAAACTCAAAAGCAGGGGATAGAATGTATTTTTCAATAATCGTGCCCGTATGGAATGTTGAAGCGTATCTTTCGGCATGTATCGACAGTATACTGTCTGAGGATTTTACCGATTACGAGCTGATACTGGTAGACGACGGCTCGCCTGACGGCTGCCCCGGAATATGCGACATGTATGCCGCAAAGGATGAAAGGATAAAGGTTATACATAAGCAAAACGGGGGACTTGTATCGGCAAGACAGGCAGGCGTACGGGCAGCAGAGGGCAGATACATAATAAATGTTGACAGCGACGACACCATAGAAAAGGGTTTCCTCAAAAACGCTTATCAGCTGATCGAAAGGTACAAACCGGATATAGTGTCTTTTGCGATTAATTATGTGACCGGAGACCGCGTCTTGCGTGACGCGGAACCCATACCTGAGGGCTTGTATACCGGGGAATGTCTTAAGACCGTCACCGATAACATGCTGCTCGACAGTCATATGCACCACATGCATTACTTTTTGTGGGGCAAGGTATTTAAAAGCGATATCATAAAAAAGCATCAGTTGTCGGTCGATTCTCGCATATCAATGGGCGAGGATGTCACCTGCCTGATACCGTGCTATCTTGAAGCAAAAAGTGTGTATGTGTCTGTGGAAACGGCATACAACTGCCGCTGCCGCGAGGGGTCGATGTCAAGGCTGTACAGCCCACGGCATTTTGAGGACATAAGGCTTGGCGTGGAGATACTGTATAGTGCCGAAAACTGCGGAGACAATGTAAGACAGGCGCTTTACCGCTATGCGGCTTTTATGTTTTTTGTCATTTTTGCCAGCGCGGCAAAATGCGGATCGCGCGGCGTTTTGGATACCGCCCGGAGCATTTACCCCGGAGTGTTTGAAAATGCTTTGAAAAATGCCCGGTTTTCGGGCATAACCGTAAAGAGCAGGATTGCTTTGTCGCTTTTAAAGCGGCAGGCATTTAAAACGGCTTATCTGTTTTTGCGCGTCTGCTCTTTGCTGAAAGGATAGAAATTTTATGGAGCAATCAAAGCCTCGGCTGTCTGTCATAATGGCTGTGTACAACGGCGAACGGTTTTTGCGGCAGACCATGGACAGTATTATTTCACAGACCTTCGACTTATTTGAGGTCATAGTGATAGACGACGCATCGACCGACGATACGGGAAAATACTGTCGGATTACTCGGCTGCGGACCAAAGGATAAAGGTTGTCACAAACGAGACCAATCTAAGGCTTGCAAATTCACTCAATAAGGCTGTGGGTCTTGCAGCCGGAAAATATATAGTCCGGATGGATGCAGATGATATCTGCCTTGCCGACCGCTTTGAAAAGCAGTACCGGTATATGGAGGAAAATCCCGATGTCGGCCTCTCATTCTGCCGGTTTTTTGCGCTGAAGGGCGACGATATAATACCATGCGGTATAGGCAGAGGGTGTGACAGCGAGAGCATAAAGGCGATGCTTTTGTTTTTCTGCCCGGTGCTGCACCCCGGCGTTATTGCAAGGACAGAGTTGATGAAGCGGTACAGCTACGATCCGCGGCACACCTGCTCCGAGGATCTTGATCTGTGGACGAGGATGGCAGCCGACGGTGTAAAAATCACCTGCAGCGGCGATTATCTCATGCTTTACCGCATACATGATATGTCGATAACCAGCAAAACGCCAGAAAAGCAGAAGCAGGAGGTGCTTGAAAGCGAACGCCGGTACTACAACGCCATGCTTTCAGGAATTCCTGCAGGCGAGGAGGATTTTTATATAAACGGAGTGTATTTCCGCTCTGCCGGAGACGTAAAACGGCTTTTAAGGTTTTACAAATACATATTATCGGAAAACCGCAAAAAGGGTATGCTTTCCAAAAAAGCGGTCACGGCAGCCGTGACGGAGGTTCTTGCGGAATACCGCAGGAACAATGGGCTAAACTTCCGCGACAGGTTTCTTTTGCCGCAATTCGGCGGTATTGGTTTTGTGCGTGAGGTAATAAGAAGAAAGAGGCAGGGGAAAAAGGATCTTATTGCGGCAGACAAAGCGGCTGTACCCGCCGGCTTTGTGCGAAGACCCGGAGAGTTGCCGGTATATTGTTTTTGGAGCGATAACTAATGGATGTCAGTTATATTGTTGTAACGGCTGCTTTAATAGCAGTGTTTGTGTGTATGTTTTCTATAGGAGTGCTGTTTATAAGCCGCGCCCTCAAAAGCTTCGGCGGCAGGCGCCACAGCGAAATAAAACCTCTGCTGGCTGTTCAGAGAAGCTATGACAGAATAAGGCGCGTATCAAGAATACCGTGCGGTGTTGTCTATATCTCTGCGTCGGATGGGGAAATAGGGCACCCGAAAAAGACCGGCGGCACCGAAGCCGGATATGTCCACCTTGAGGAAACGCTGCTTGCCTCGTTTGACGGCAAGGACGATATGGTTGCAAGGCAGGGCGGCAGGGAGTATATTGTGCTGACAAGAATGAGCGAATCAAACCTTACGTCGGTGGTCGGTCAGATAAGGCACGATCTTGCGCTTTTTTGCAGGTCAAAAGAGGATGTTTCACCTATTACGGTCAATTTCGGGGCGTATCTGATACCTGCCGGCACCATAGGCTTTGAGGAATCGGTGGCACGGGCGAAGCTGGCGTGCACCGAGGCAAAAAACAGTACGCGCGACTATGTCGCGTGGGACTATGACCTGCAAAACGACTATGACAACCGTATGGAGATCGGAAAAAATCTCAGAAACGGTGTCGGGAAAAATAATTTCTTCCTTGAATTTCAGCCGGTTATTGACATAAGCAGCGGAAACATCATTGGCTGCGAGGTGCTTTCAAGGCTGAACAGCAACAACAACGTGCTTCTTCCGGCGGACTTTGTGCCGGCTGTAAGGGAAGGAAATCTGGACAGGGAATTTGACACCTTTGTATTTGAAAAGGTCTGTCAGTGGGCGTCGGTGCATAACGGCGTCTGCCGCTACCTAAACTATATTTCGGTCAACTTTTCGCGCAACACATTGTCTTTTGACGGCGTGGCGGAGCAGCTCACGGCACTGCTGCAAAGGTATTCGGTCAAGCCGTCGCTCATAGCCTTAGAGGTGCTCGAGGACAAATGCGATTATGACGGCGATGCAGATAACATAGCCAAAAATCTTAAGAAACTCAAAAGTGCCGGACTATGTATATTACTTGACGATTTCGGCGACGGGTATTCGTCGTTTGACGATCTTAAAAACTTCCCTGTGGACGCCATAAAGCTGAGCAAATCCATAACAGCCGGAATGTCGAGTCAGATAGGCAGGAGGATATTCAAAAGTCTTGTCAATGTGGCACAGGATATGAATTTAAAGGTAGTGTGCGAAGGCGCCGAAACGCTTGAGCAGATAGAACTGCTCAAAAGCGCCGGAGTCACATATGTACAAGGGTATTATTTTTACAAGCCTGTCGGTCCGGACAGGTTTGAAAAAGCCGTGATAAATAACAGATCAAAGCAGAAAGATGTGATCATATGAAGGTAAGCTTATTCGGATATAACCGCAGGGAAACAGACGATTACTGCAAGTTTCTTACAGACAGCAACAGCAGTCTGCTCGGAGAGATAAAGCAGCTGAAAGCCAAAACAGAGGAGCTCGAAAGAAGGGCTTCGGAATACAAAAGCCTTGATGAACTCAATAAGCAGGAGCTTGATATTCTGAAAAGCAGAATAGAGGAATATCAAGCAAACGAAGCCGGTTATAAGCAGCAGATAGAAGAACTGAATGGGCGGCTTAACAAAGAAAACGAGGCGTCAGAGACCGAACGGCTCGGCATAATATTTGCCGTGGCATACCGCGATATTGAAAACAAAAACAAGGCGGTCAGCGCCAAGATCAGGGAATATGCCGACATGATGTTTGACCGCATGGCTGAATATCGCAGCGAGGTTGCGGCTATTGTCGATTCGGTCAATGAAATGCAGAAAAAGCAAAAGGACGCCTTAGCCTCACTTTGCAGCGAGGCGACCGCCGAGCTTGACCGGCTTACCGCCGCATCGGACAGGACTGTAGAGGACATGAAGAATATCGAGGGCAGCAAAAACGATATCTGCCGCGAGATTGAAAACATGATCAATGAGACCGTAAACACCGATACCGACCGCATGATAGAGGGAAGGTAAAAAAGTGTGCCAGCCTAAGGTAATGAGGAGGAAATGCTATGCTGTCGGTTATAATACCAGCCTTTTGTGAGGCTGAGACGCTTGAAACCATGTCGGGTACCCTGAATTCTATACTTACCGATGCGAATATAGATTACGAGGTGCTGTTTGTCGACGACGGCTCGACCGACAACACATGGGAAATAATATCCAGGCTGCATGGGACTGACAAGCGCTTCAAAGGCGTGCATTTTTCGCGTAATTTCGGCAAGGATCCGGCTATCTTTGCCGGACTCAAACGCTGCAGGGGCGACTGCGCGGTGGTGCTGGACTGTGACCTGCAGCATCCGCCCAAAAAAATAGTTGATATGTATAGGCTTTGGGAACAGGGCTATGAGGTCGTGGAGGGCATAAAAAACACGCGCGGCAGCGAAAGCCGCCTGCACCGTGCCGGTGCCGAGCTTTTCTACCGGTGGATGTCCAAGGTGACAAAGATAGATATGCGTGACACGTCGGATTTCAAGCTGCTTGACCGCAAGGTCATAAACGCTCTTGCAAAGATGCCTGAGCATCGCATGTTTTTCAGGACCCTTTCATCATGGGTCGGGTACAAAAGGACGTCGATCACCTATGATGTCGGAAAAAGGTTTGCCGGAAGCTCAAAATGGTCTACCGTAAAGCTGATGAAATATGCCGCGTCGTCGGTCACCAGCTTTACGTCGCACCCTATGCAGATAGTCACATGGTTCGGTGTGATAATGTTGGCCATTTCGGTGTTTGTCGGCATATGGAGCCTTGTTGATAAAATAGTCGGACGAGCGATAGAGGGCATGACCACAGTCATTTTCCTGCTGCTTTTCACGGGCAGCATCATAATGATAAGCCTCGGTATAATAGGATACTATATATCAAGAATATTTGAAGAGGTACAGGCAAGACCAAGATACATAGTTGATGAATTTCTGGATGAATAGTCAGACTGTAGAAGGGGCAGCGTCGGTTTAAAAGCCGAAAAATCCCGGCAGTAAATTTACTGCCGGGATTTCATCTATTTTCCGTTAATGTTGCGTGCCGCATCGTATTCGCGCCGCCTGCCGGGGGAGAGATAAAATTTTCTGAATTTAACGCTTTTGGAATATGCCGTATTTTCATCCTCCGTTATATACCCCGGATGAAAAAGAACCTCAAGATCCTTTTCTCGCTTTTGCGCGTATTCTATAAATTTTGGAAGCAGCCTTTTTACCCTTGCTTCCGACATATCACCCGAAAACATTATGCCGAAAAAGCACGCACCCGGAACGTTCAGCTTCCGGTATTTTTTGCGGTCAAACAAAAAGCACAGCCGCAGTATTATACGTTTTATAAGATTGACCGAAAGGTAAGCAGGCAGCAGCGACGGCGTTTTCAGAAAAGGCATTGCCGGTTCGACCGGCATCCGCAGATACCGCACGTCTAAGCCGTCCTCTTCTATGACCTCGCAAAGTGTTGAAAACACAGCAGGTATCATATGTGTATGCTGGTGGCTGTCCAATAAAAAGGGGGTGCCAAAGGGAAAGATGCAGAGTGCTCTTTTTATCTGCGCCCTTATCTCAGCCTTGACCTGCTGCTTAAAGGCTTTTTTGTGTAAAACAGAGCATAAAAGCAGTCCTGCAAATTCGTTTTTGAAATACCCCTCGGAGTCGGTAAGCAAGGAAAGCTCTTCTGCGTTTCCCACACATCTGCCCTCAACCAGATCAAGGTGCACCGAGAGCCGGGCGCCCTTTAAGGCTTTAAGCTTTTCCTCTATATTTTCAAGCCGGGAATTGGGCAGAACGCTTACCTTGTTGAGGCATCCGCCGTTCACACACTCTGCTATACGGTCGCACGAAGACCGGGTAATGCCGAAATCGTCGGCGCAAAAATAGATATGCAATTTATTCCCACCTGACATTTGTGATCTTTGCGTTCAGCGCACTTCCTCACCCAATTTAAGTATGACCGTGTCGCCGAGTGCAGCGACCGACCCGTCACTTGGCCAGCAGGGCATGTTTATTACTGTTTCGGTGCCTTTGAGCGCATCTGCCTCATCGCCGTGAACAAATTCGAGCGACATATCGCAGTAATCGCAAAGTGCCGATGCGACGACGCTCTGACCCACCGTTTCGTCGTCGTGACGTATGATAAGACCGTCGGTCGTGCCGGTTATATCGGGAGGAAAATTCACGGAATAGCTTTCTGAATCGTCAAGTGAGCCTATCACAAGTATTTTTTGAAAATTTTCACAGCCTTCAAGCGACTCAATACGGTCTGACATCCTTACAAGTATTCCGTACGATCTGTAAAACGCGATCTGCAGCTTGTGGTAAGCCACATTCGCGGTCACGGTGTTTATAAATACCACGGCAAGGCACAAAACCGTTACGGTCCATGTCTTTATAGCCTGCGGCAGCGCCGCCTTGAAATCCAGCCTTTCCAAAAGCAGCAGTAGATATATGTATGCTATAAAATAGCTCATTTTCATCAGATTATGATAGTCAAGACCGCTGTTTGCAAGGTAAAGCGCCGTGCAGCCGAGCGGTATCAGCACAATGTAAGCCAATGACAGCAGACATGCCGCTATGCGGCGCTTACTTTTGACCGCCAATGCCGCATATCCGATAAGCAGCGCAGCATAGACTGCGATATTGACGGCTGAGTACAGGTTAAAGCCACCGTCAAAATCGAAAAAGAATTTGAAAAATACATAATAAGCCGATATGATAGCCGATATAAGATCAAATTCCTTAAAGCTGAATGTGCCGGAAATGTTCTGATAATCAGACGCTTCTACATGCATAAGCGCCATAACGGCGGAGTTAATACAGTAGTAAAGTAAAAGTGACAAGGCACCGCAGACTAAGTACTTGAGTGCACTTTTAAGCGACACTTTGCATGTGCTCTCACCGGAGATGAGCCTTATTAACAGGCTGCACATCAGCAGTGCTATCGCGACCGTGATATATGCCTGATAAATGCCCAAGGACAGCGTCAGCAGTGCCACAGCCGGTATCGTCGCCAAGAGTCCTTTGTGCGTTAAAAGGTAAACGGCGATGCAGGAGAAAAGAAATGCCAGCGAATACGCATCGGCAACATAGCAGTAAGTAAAGGTCGATATAACGGTTGGAAATGTCACCGTCACGGCACCGATCAGAGCGGCTGTGAGCCGTCCTTTGACATCAAAGGTTTTGCATATGAAAACGACCGCAATGCTGATATATAGAATACTTAGTATGCCGTTGAGCCACGGCAGCTCGTAGCTGCTGCTGATCCCTGATGCATACGGCAAAAACCATCTTCCCAGTGACTCCATATGCTGCGGATCATTGCGGAAAACAAGAGAGTCCCAGTTCGGCAGCCAGTTCGTCATGCGGTAAAAGTGAGCGATAAACCCGAAAATGACCGAAAAACAAAAAGCAAATTTGTATGTCGGCAGTATTTTTGACTTTATTCTGTTATAAACATCGACCGGCACGGTATCACCCTCCTTTTCAGATTACTCCGACAATTCTATCACAAATATAAAATAATTTCAATATTTGTATGGCGTTTTACCAACCGAAAAGATGAGCCCTCATCATAGCTCCCACCGTTTTTTCGGTCAGACCTCCGTAATCCTTTCCGAGAGCCTTTAAGGCGGCGGCTACATCGCTTCTTGCGGTGCAGCCGTTTTCGGTGCAGCCGCTCTTTATCACCGGCATTTTATATTTTTTAGCCGCGCCTGCCGTGTCAAATTCACGGGTAAGCACAAGCGGTCTTATTACGTCTATACCTTTTTCCTCAAGATGATTTACCGGTGAAAAGCAGCTCAGTGTGCCGTTTTTCAAAAGGCTCATAAAGAACGTCACGGCGGCGTCGTCCATGTGGTGACCTAAAGCCACCTTGTTGCAGCCGGAGCGTATAGCGGCGTTATACAGTGCGCCTTTCCTTATGCGTGAACAAAGGCTGCACGGATTTTTTTCGTTTCTTTCTTTAAATACGATGTCCCACAGCAGTGTTTTTTCAACAATAAACGGGACCGAAAGTTCCTTGCAGTATTCGGCGACTCCGGAAAAATCTGTGCTTTTACCGCCAAAATCGGGATCTACCGAAATACCGATGACCTCGAACAAAGCCGGGTAAAATTCACGCAGCCGGGACAGCGCCGTCAGAAGTACAAGGCTGTCCTTGCCGCCCGAAACGCCGACCGCTATTTTGTCGCCTCCCGATATCATATTGTATTTATCGACCGCCTTGCGGACGGTGCCGAGCATTCTTTGCATTTTTCGATACTCCTATAAAACAGTTGTGTAAAGTAATGAAGTGTGGTACAATAAACTTAGTATGTCAGTGGAGGTTTTGATCCTTGAAGGAATTGTTTTCGGCTTTGCTGCATTTTGATATAAACAAGCTGTTTAAAGCCCCTACCGCCAACGGATTTATACAGTTCTTTCGTTATGTATTTGCCGGCGGCGCCGCCACATTGGTGGACTGGGCGGCTTTATGGCTGCTCCACAGCTGTCTTGGAGTGCCGCTTTATGTATCGGTTGCGGCAGCCTTCATTTTGGGGCTTGTAACTAATTACCTGCTGTCGGTTTTGTTTGTATTTACCGGAACACCTACAGACAAAAAACGCAGTCAGGAGTTTTTTGTGCACCTTGTAACGGGTCTGATAGGACTTGCCCTTACCGAGGGTATCGTTTATCTGATGGATCTTATACCGGGTCTTCATTATATGATAGCCAAGATAGTCGCGACTGCGGTCGTGTTTTTCTGGAACTACGGTTCAAAAAAGATTATACTATACAGAAGAAAGGCGTGACGGCAGAAAAATGAAAAATGTAATTGTAATAGGCGCCGGACCTGCCGGTCTCACCGCAGCATATGAGCTGCAAAAGAAGGGTGGCTACAATGTCACTGTGCTTGAAGCTACCGACCGCACCGGAGGTATATCACAGACGGTGGACTGCAAGGTAGGGCGAATGGATATTGGCGGTCACCGCTTTTTTTCAAAGGACAGCCGTGTAACAAACTGGTGGAGCGAAATGCTGCCGACCGAGGGCGCGCCTGCCATTGACGACAGGATATTGGGCAGACAAAAGCCGTGGAGCGAGGGCGGACCTGACCCTGAAACGACCGACGACGTCATGCTTATAAGGGACAGGATATCGCGGATATACTACAAAAATTGTTTTTTTGATTATCCCGTTACGCTCAAGTGGGACACTATCAAAAACATGGGATTTGTGACTACTATAAGAGCCGGATTTTCATACATCCGCGCCGCAATATTCAAAAGGAAAGAAAATTCCCTCGAGGATTTTTATATTAACAGGTTCGGCAAGGTGCTGTATTCCATGTTTTTCGAAGGGTACACCGAGAAGCTCTGGGGACGGCATCCGAGCGAGATATCGGCAGAGTGGGGCGTTCAGCGTGTCAAGGGGCTTTCGGTCACGGCGGTGCTCAAGGATATGTTTGCAAAGCTGACCGGCAAGGCTCCCAAAAAGACAGAGACATCGCTGATCGAAAGCTTTTTATATCCCAAATACGGTCCGGGTCAGCTGTGGGAAAAGGTTGCGCATGAGACTGAAAGGCTCGGCGCGGTAATAAAATACAACTGTCCGGTGACAAAGCTGCATACCGAAAACGGAAGGATAGTTTCGGCGGTTTTCAGCGATAACGGGAAAAGCACCGAAATTGCCGGTGATATATTTATATCGACGATGCCTGTAAAGGACCTTGTGTCGGCGATAGATTCCGACAAGCCTGAGGATATAGCGTATGCGGCGGACAAACTGCCGTACCGCGATTTTATGACGGTAGGTCTTCTGCTGAAAAGGCTTAAACTGAAAAATCTTACCGGGCGCAAAACGCTCGGCAATATAGTGCCGGATTGCTGGATATACGTTCAGGACACATCGGTGAAGTTAGGGCGTATACAGATATTCAACAACTGGTCTCCCTACATGGTGGAAAAGCCGGAGGATACTGTCTGGATCGGTCTCGAATACTTTTGCCGCGAGGGCGATGAGCTGTGGAGCATGTCAGATGCAGACGCCGCCGAATTTGCGATAAATGAGCTTATATCAATGGGCGTTATCGACCGTGAGGATGTGCTGTTCAGCCACCGTGAGCTTATTAAAAAGGCGTATCCTGCATATTTTGACACCTACGACAAAATGCCGGAGATAGCAAAATACCTTGACAAAACGGACAACCTTTATTGCATAGGCAGAAACGGACAGCACCGCTACAACAACATGGATCATTCCATGGCAACGGCATTTGAAGCGGTCGATGCGATAGTGTCGGGAAGCAGTGACCGGTCAAAGATCTGGAACGTCAACACCGAGCAGGAATACCATGAGGAAAAGGAAAAATAGACACTTTAGTATTATACATGAAACCGATGTAAAATACAATTTCGAATTAATGTTTACAATACGGATGCAGGTAGGAATTCCTCCTCGCATCCGTATTATATTATAAGAAATGATTTTTAGTTTCTTTATGTAAAAAGCCGAAAATCTAATTGTACATTTGTAGGGAACGAGCCCCGGGTGTCGTACTTCAATGTTCCCAAAAGCTGATTGGTACGTCGTAGGGCAGGGACCCCACTCCTGCCGCTTCTTACGCCCATGTTATATGACGATAAATTTTAGTTTATCTGCATAAAGGCAGATGATTTTTCGCCTCCCTTTAGGCAAAGCCGGATGGATATGAAAAAACATAGCAAAATTCACCGTCAAATAAACAGCGATGTTCGGCAGGGTAACTCTGCCGAACATCGCTCTCTTTTCTTTCCGGCTGATTATTGTCGCCTGGTGCAAAGCCGTTTGCCGCCTATATATTATTTTTCGTCCATTGTCGTTTTTTCAATTATATATCTCGGTCTGTGCTTGGTCTCAAGATATATTTTTCCGATGTACTTTCCGATCACGCCGATGGCGACAAGCTGCAATCCGCCCAACATCCATATTGACGCGATTATACTTGTCCAGCCGGCGTTTGTGTTGTCGAGGAAATGCTGAACGATGGAGTAGATTATAATGCCTATACCTATGACCGACAGCAAAAGTCCCAGTTTGATTATTATTTCAATGGGCTTTATGCTGAGCGAGGTTATGCCCTCAAAGGCAAATGATATCATTTTTTTGAGCGGATATTTGCTTTCTCCGGCGGCACGCTCGCCGCGCTCATAGTATACCGTGGCGGTCGGTAGACCGATCATCGGGACAATGCCCCTTAAAAACAGGTTGACCTCGCCGAAATTTGACAGTGCGTCCAGAGCGCGACGGCTCATCAGCCTGTAATCGGCATGGTTGTTTACCGTGCGCGTACCCATCAGTCTGTAAAAAAGGGCAGCACTCGTCCTCTTGAAAAAAGAGTCCTTTTTCCGCGACGACCTGACGCCGTAGACAATATCGGCGCCATCTTTATAGGCGTCTACCATCTTTTCTATGGCTTCTATATCGTCCTGAAGGTCAGCATCCATTGATATGACCGCGTCAAAGTTATCCTTTACGGTCAGAAGTCCGGCAAGCAGGGCGTTCTGATGTCCGCAGTTGCGGCTGAGCTTTATGCCGTCGAAAAGACTGTCGGCAGACAGTCCCGATATCAGCTTCCATGTGCTGTCGCGCGATCCGTCGTCAACAAATACAACGCGGCTGTCAGCCGATATTTTTCCTTTTTGGATAAGCTTCGCAAGATATCCTTTGATTTTTTCGGCGGTAATGCAAAGTACCGCTTCCTCGTTATAGCAGGGGACCACTATACAAAGTTTCATTTGTCTTTCTCCAGTTATTACTCAGCGTCGCCGATATTTATGGGAACGCCGTTTACTTCAACATTCTGATCCGCCCTTATAAGTATGTAAGGCACGCCGTTTATTGTTTTGGCAGACACAAGGTCGGCAAATTCCGGATCGACCTTGATGCTGACCTCAGGCGTGGTGAGCTGGTAGTGCTTTGCGTCGATTATATTCTGCGGCGACAGCCTGGTGCTCTCCCCGAAGGCTTCGGAATATGAACGGCTGAATTGCTCTATATGCTCGTCGGTCACATTGCATGACCGCAGAACACCGCCTATGTCCTCCTTTGAAACCGTGAGCGGTTCGGTATTTCCCGATTCCTTATGCTCCGCAACCATTATGCCGACGGCATCGTTTACCGATCTTATTACCTCAAGGCTGCAGTCATCGCCTATTGATTCGCTCAGCACCGAACTGAAGGAGTCCTTCTGCTGCTTGGCAGGAAGGGGGAGTGCCGAACCGAATAACGCATCAACAGTTTCCGAATGATCGGCGGCTGTGTCCTTAGTGTAAAAAAGCGCATTGTAGATATTGCTCTGCCTGTCGTCAAACGACGGGAACATAAATCCGATTTCGGGTGCCGCTACAACGGAATTTGCCGCAATGCTGTGGAAAGCGCTGTCAAACGCGGCGAAGCTCAGCAGCGGCTTTGTCAGCTTTATGGGACACACCGCAGTGATTATATAACGGAAAACCTCGGATGAGTCCTCCGATTTTTCTCCGTCCTCGGAATACGAAAAAACGTCATACGCATCAAGTGCGGTGAGTATCAGATAGGTGCCGTCAATATGAATGGTGGGTATCATGCTTTCGAAAAGGGAATGCAGCAGCGCGTCGTTTTTAAGAGAGCAGTCCCTCAGCTCCATAAGTCGCTTGTGGCGCTCTCCGTGCATGACCTCTTCATTTGAAAACTCGGTCTCCAAAAGATTTCTGCCTATGCCGCCGGAGAGGCTTCTTTTAAGCAGCGACAGCAGCGCTTCGGCTTCGTCCTGCATCATTGAAGCTACAGGCTGCCTGAATTCACTTACTATCTCGTTCTTTTCGTTTACCAGACAGCCGCACACTGCGGTAATGTTTGATTTCTGAGGGTTGAACCGGCGGCGTATCTCGGCAATTTCTTTTTCATTCATAATATATCTGCTCCAAACTTTTTTCTCAAACATTTTAACATATTTATAATGATATTGTCAATCAGGACCGAGGACACAAAAAACGGCAGCAGCGAAAAGCTGCTGCCGCCCTTAAAACGGGAACCGCAAACCGAAAACGCAGTAAAAGTCAATAAAAGGGCGAAAGGGCAAACACTTTTCGGGGAGTGAGATGCCCGCTGCCTAAAGTCAAAAGATATGCGACAGTAAATGCGAAAACTGTCGATCCAAACTTATGTATCAATAGGTTTGCGGCTGGTACCCAAATAACGCCGCCGCAGTCCGTATATTTATTTACCATACTGCCATTTTAACGGTCACAGCCCATATAAGGTGGGGAAAGCTGCGGCAAAAGCCGCAACATCTGTTCCCTTGCAACCGATTATATCACAGCGAAAGCAGCTTGTCAATATTTACCAAGCAAAAAATCAAAAGGAAATGCAGGCATTTGACCGCCGCCATTTCCTTTTTTACCTTAAAATCGTTTAATAATTATTTTTGACATTAAAGTCCAGACCGTATCTTCGTGCCTGCGGCCTTAGAAACGAACCGCTGACCGGCACCGCTAATTCCGGAGCTATTTGCCTTTTGGAATGAAGCCGGCATCCCGGTTTACTTTGCGATAACAAGATCTACCTTCGATCCTTCGGCTATTTCGAGCGAGTCAACATATCCGGGATACTGTTCCATAACCGTGCCGGACGTCTGCCCTTCTGTGGACTCCTCATATGTTATCCTTCCGATATTAAGACCTTCCGCAAGAATTTTGTCCTTTGCAGACTGCTCATTAAGACCTACAAGGCTTACATATTTCTTCATGCTTCTTTTTTCACCGAGACTTATATTTACCGACACATCTGAGCCTATTGCGGCATCACTGCCGGCGGCAGGCGAGGTGCCGCTGCATTTGCCTTCGGCATAATCGCTGCTTGCCGCGTATACGATCACCGGATTAAATCCGGCATTGGTTATTTTCTGAGCCGCCTGATTTGACTCAAGTCCGGCGACATCAGGGACACTCTTTTTTTCTTTCCCGAGACTGACATGAACCGAAACGGTGCTGCCGCGTTCGATTTTTGTGCCCGGCTTTACGTCCTGCGAGGTTATCCTGCCGGCGTCGTCGGCATCGCTTTTGTCGTATGTAACGCTTAAAACAATGTCGGCGTACTGCTCTGCCGCCGATACATAACCGTACGATTTGCCCACGAGATCCGGACAATCGACAGTGTCGTTACTGCCGCAGCCGGCGGCAAAAAGGCACAGAAACAGTGCAGCCGACAAAGCGGAAAATATTTTGTTTTTCATAAAGCACCTCAGCTTACTTCTCTTTATAATAAAGCATGCAATGGCAGTATCCTTCGAAATCGGGATCGGCAATCTGATTTCTGAATTCAAGGCACATGCACTTGTAGTCCTCGGTTCTGCCCAGCTTGCATGGGCAGTATCCGCCGGTCCTTTTAAGACCCTCTTTTATCTTTTCAACCATTTTTTCGTCGCTGTTATATCTTACCTTCAAGATCAATACCTGCCCTATCATAGTCGTTCCCATATGTTTTACCCGATAACAAATAAATTATAACCCCTGTCACATCCGTTTTCAAGACAAAAAGAAAAAATGTCCGCGCAGTTTCCGGTCGTATTTTACCGCTTTTTGAAATATTGTAACAAATTTGTTGTTTGAATGTCGGAAAAAAGTCTGTATAATTATACTTGAATTGAAATTGGAGCGTGAAGATCTGATGCAGGATAAACGCTATAAAAGGCGTAATGTCGAGAAGAAAATGACCGTAGGAACGGTTATTAGAAGAATACTGCTTTGCGTAGGCACGGCGCTTCTTGCGGTTATTGTGACCGTTGTGTCGGCATGCCTTGTCGTTTGCTACGGACCGGGGACGACCATAAGGGACACCCTTGTACTGTCGGCAAAGCAGGCGAGTGCTACTAAGTGGATACCGGGGCTTTTCCTATCGAAAAGTGCCGTTGACAGCATACTTGCGAGCGGCAACGAGGTCGATGCGGAGTATGTGTCGCAGGATGAGGTCGCAGGCGATTTTTCCGACCGCTGGGCGGAAAATCCGGACGGGCTTATATATGAGCCGGTAAACGGTCCGACCTTCAAAGGATATGTCCTGCTCATAAAATCACCGTCAAGGGTGAAGGTGGGGCTTGCAAGCGATAACTTTACAAGGGGTGCCCGTATATTTGAGGTCGCCGATAAATATAACGCCGCGGCTGCAATAAACGGCGGTGAATTTGAGGATATCGGCGGTATGGGCGACGGCGCGACGCCGATAGGCCTTACATATTCGTTCGGGAAATGCGTCTGGAACGACGGAAAGACCAGGACATTTGTCGGATTTGACGCCAATGACAAAATGGTGGTCGCCGATTCCATGACCAAGGAAAAGGCTGACAGCCTCGGCATACGCGACTGCGTATGCTTTCAGTACGGAAATGTGCTTATAAGCAGCAGCGCCGACGGCAACGTCAAGATCAACCGCAGAAACGGAAATCTGGCTGTTTCGCAGCGTACCGCCATAGGGCAGTGTGCAGACGGCACGGTCATATTTATCGTGACCGACGGACGTTCGGCAAGCAGTCTCGGAGCGACATACAACGATATTATAGACATACTTTTGTCGTACGGCGCCGTAAACGCAGTCATGCTCGACGGCGGCTCGTCGTCAAGCATGTACTATCGCGATTGGTTCACAAAATATAAAGTTGATACGTCCGAGCTTGACACGCATCAGAAAAAGGGTCTTGTCAGCAAATACCGCGCGTTTGCCGAGCCGAGAAATATACCGACCTATTTTATAGTGACCAAGGAGGCGGAATAATGAAAAGAATAAGCCTCTTTTACAAAATCTATTTTATCGTAATAGGCGTATTTGCCCTGTTGCTTACGGCAGGGCTTATAGTGCTCGGCAACTTTTTATCCGCATACGAAAAATCTCTTCCGGAAAGTGCTGCAGAAACGGTGATAAGCGAAATAAAGGACGGTTCTTTCGATCTTGACAGCGTCGTCAGGTCAAAATTTGATACCGTGGACGATATAAAAGAGCTTGTAGCCTCCGCCGGAGATAATTTAAGAGCGGTAAAGCCTGCGACATCGACCGACGGAAACGAATATGTCATAAAGTCGGGAGACACGCGCCTTTTCAAGGTTATGCTTGAGCAAAATCAGGACAAAGGCAGCTTTGGTCTTAAGGAGTACAAGGTAGCTTCGGTATCATTGCTGAGCTCTGGCAGGAAAATAACGGTCAGGGCACCGAAGCAGTACACGGTAAGCGTGAACGGCACGGTGCTTGGCGAGGAAGATATTTCAAACGCCGAGGTGGCGGATGAGGCGGCACAGTTTTTGCCGGCCGGAATAGTCACCATAGAATATGTTGATTACACGGTTCAGGCGCCCATGTCTCTGCGCGCGGTCACCGCTTCGGACGGGGAAAAAAGCGAGGACATAGCGTTTGATGCTCAGAAGAACCTCTACATGGTGCATCCCTTCAACGACGAAAAGCTGCAGGCAAAATACGGTGATTACTGCCTTGAAGCGGTCAAGAAATACGCATTGTATCTGCAGGAGAAGGGTGGCTTCAATTCGGTCGCACCGTATCTTGAAACAGATTCGCCGTTTTACAAAAAGGCGAGAAATGTTGACGCCGGGTGGGTCAGAAAACATTCGGGCTATGATTTTGAAAATGAGTCGGTTACACAGTTTTACGCATATGACAATAACACATTTTCGTGCCGTGTGAAGCTGACGCTTGTGATGCATGCGACCGGTAAAGAGGATTACCGCGACGAGATAGATATGACGATTTATTTGAGGAAAAGCGGCGGCAAGTATAAAATATACAATTCCATGACCTGATTTAAAAAACAAATCCGCTGCTTTTTAAAAAGGCAGCGGCGCACAAAATTAAAAACGACAAGGATCAAAAAGTGTTCCTTGTCGTTTCTTTATTATAATTTTTATTTTACAGACAGCCTGTATGCGGTGACGTGGTGGTAAACGTCACCCTTTTTGAGCACCGGCGACGGGAAGTGGGAGAATGATGTGGAGTTCGGAAAGCCTTGGGTCTCAAGGCAGACCGCGCCGTGCCTGCAGTATGTTTTGCCGTTCTTGCCGACCATAGGGTCGATGCAGTTGCCGGTATATATCTGAACGCCGGGCTGATCGGTATAGCAGGTCATCAAAATGCCGGTCTTTTCGCAATAAAGCGTGGCAAACTGTCTGTAGCCGCTGCCATCGAGCACAAAGTTGTGGTCGATGCCTCCGGTTGACTTCGCCGGTGCAAAGTCTGACTTTATGCTGTCGCCAAGGTTACGGGGAGTTCTAAAATCAAACGCTGTGCCGCGCGCGGCAAGTATATTTCCGTTTGCAAGACAGTGATCGTCGGTATCACAGAATGCCGAGGCGCCGATCTGCAGGTAATGGTCATATACAGGTGTGGGATCATCGGCACCGTGCAGGTTGAAATAGGCATGATTGGTGAGATTTATAACGGTATCCTCATCGGTTGTGGCAAGATAGTCAAGACTCAGCGTTCCGTCCTCGCACAGCGTGTAGGTGACGCTGACCTTCAGGTTCCCAGGGTAGCCCTCCTCACCGTCGGGACTCAGTCTGCTAAAGGTGACGGCGCTGTCGCCGGTTATTTCAGCCCTCCACATACGGTGGCTGAAGCCGACCTTGCCGCCGTGCAGGTGGTTCGGACCGTTGTTTACGAACAGCTCGTAGTTTTTGCCGTTCAGCGTGAATTTTCCGGCTTCTATGCGGTTGCCGAATCTGCCTATCACGGCGCCCATGTAGCCGATAGATCCCGTGTAGGGTGTGACATCGTCAAAGCCGAGCAGCACGTCGGTGTCGTGTCCGTTTTTGTCCGGACAAATGAAGTTCACAAGAGTAGCGCCGAAATCCATGATATTGGCGCTGTATTTTCCGCTTTTTATGCAGTAGAGCGTTACCGCTGTTTTGTCATTCAATGCTCCGAAATTTTTTGTTGTTACCATTTTGTTCACCTCAGTTTAGTTTCAGCGCGTTGCCGAAAAGCCGCGCGGCATTTAAGGCGGCGACTTTAAGTACCGTTTCGACCGGAATACACTTTATTTCCGCTATTCTTTCTGCTGCCTTTATTATGAATGCCGAATTGCAGAGCGAGCCGCGATAGGGAACAGGGGCTAAATACGGCGCGTCGGTCTCAAGCAGGATATTTTCCATAGGCACAGCCGCTGCGACCTCAACCGTTTTGCGCGCATTTTTAAAGGTTATTACTCCGCCGATGCCGATATACATGCCGAGCCGGCAGTATTCAAGTGCCGATTCTGTGCTGCCCGAAAAGCAGTGTATAACGCCCATGGGGCGCGTTTCGCTTACTATGTCCAATGTGTCGCCGTGCGCGTCTCGGTCGTGTATCACGACCGGCAGCGACAGCTCGTTCGCTATCTCGCACTGCCTTTTGAATATGTCCCTTTGTTCGGCTTTTTTATCGTCGGAATAATGATAATCAAGACCTATTTCGCCTACTGCCACGACCGACGGCTCACGGCACAGGCTTAGAAGCCTTTGCTCGTCGAGAGTGCCGCCTGCTTCGACCGTTTCGGGATGCACGCCTATTGCGGTGAGGCAAAACGGGTATTTCCGGCTTAAAGCAAGGCAGTTTTCCGCCGATGAGTCAAGATCGACCGATGCGGTGATTATTTTTTTTACACCGTAGCCGTATATTTGCCGCAGCAGCTCGTCGCGGCAGCCGTCAAACGCGGCGTCGTCATAGTGCGCGTGGGTGTCGATTATCGGAAACGGTGTGCTCTCAAGATCTTCCGGCAGCATTATCTTACCTTGCTTCCGGCAGGAATTCCGTCAGCAAACAGGACCTTGACGTCCTCGCCGCAGTCGGCAGCCAGTATCATTCCGCACGACTCGACGCCGCACAGTTTGGCAGGCTTCAGGTTTGACACGATAACGACGGTATGACCTATAAGCTGATCCGGGGTATACCACGGTGCTATGCCGGACGCAACGGTGCGGTCGGTCCCACTGCCGTCGTCAAGGGTGAGTTTAAGCAGCTTTTTCGATTTTTTGACCGGCTCGCAGGTCTTTATGGCTGCGGTAATAAGGCTTACCTTTGCAAAATCATCAATACTTATTTCGGCAAGCGTTGCGATGTTTGCCTTTTCCTCCGCTGCGGCTGCCTCCTTTGCGGCGGCTTCCATTTCAGCCTTCTGCTCGGCATACAGTTCCGACAGCACCTTTTCGGTGTCAAGACGGGCAAAAAGCGGTGTTCCTTCACCAACCGTGAAGCTGCCGGTCACGCCGAACTCCAGGGTCTCGTCGCCGTTTTTGATCTGCTCGGATATCTTGCCCGAGCATTCCGGACAAATGGGGAATATCATAGCGGCAAGCAGGCGTATACCCTCGAGCAGGTTGTACATGACCGCTTCGAGTCTTGCTTTCTTTTGCTCATCCTTAGCCAGTGCCCACGGCATGGTCTCGTCAATGTATTTGTTGCAGCGTCTCGCAAAGCCTATCACGCAGTCGCACGCATCGGAATTGCGGTACGCGTCCATTAATGAATAGTATTTTTCGACCGTCTTTGCGGCTTCCGCCTTAAGATCGCGGTCAAAATCGTCAAAGTCAGCCGCCGGAGCCGAAACCGTGCCGCCGAAATATTTGTTGGTCATGGCGACCGTGCGGTTTACAAGGTTGCCGAGGGTGTTTGCGAGGTCGGTATTGTATTTGTTTATAAAGCTTTCGTAGGTGATGATGCCGTCCTGCGCGAAGGGCATTTCGGACAGGAGGTAGTACCTTACCGCGTCAGCGCCGAAGCGGTTTACAAGATCGTCGGCATATATAACGTTGCCTTTGGATTTGCTCATCTTATCCTCACCGGACAGCAGCCACGGATGTCCGAGCACCTGATGCGGCAGCGGCTCGCCCAGCGCCATGAGGATAATGGGCCAGTAGATCGTGTGGAAGCGCACGATATCCTTGCCTATGACATGCAGGTCGCACGGCCAGTATTTTTTATACATATCACTGCTGCCGTCGGGGTCGTAGCCAATACCTGTGATGTAGTTTGAAAGGGCATCGAGCCATACATAAATGACATGCTTGTCGTCGAACTCAACAGGTATGCCCCATTTGAACGAGGTGCGCGAAACGCAGAGATCTGCAAGACCTGGCTTTATAAAGTTGTTGACCATTTCCGCCTTTCTCGAAGCGGGCAGGAAAAAGTCCGGATTGCTCTCGTAGTATTCGACAAGTCTGTCCTGGTATTTGCTGAGCTTTAAGAAATAGGCTTCCTCTTTTGCGTCGATACATTCTCTGCCGCAGTCGGGGCATTTGCCGTCTACAAGCTGGGACGGTGTAAAGAACGACTCGCACGGGACGCAGTATTTGCCCTCATAAAAGCCCTTGTATATGTCGCCCTGATCATAAAGCTTTTTGAATATTTTTTTGACGGCACTTTCATGATCGGCGTCGGTGGTGCGTATAAAGCGGTCATATGTGACATTCAGACAGTCCCATACCGATTTCAGCTGAGCAGCCATTTTATCGACCCACTGCTTGGGCGTTACGCCGTGCTTTTTTGCGGTTTCCTCGATTTTAAAGCCGTGCTCGTCCGAGCCGGTAAGGAAATGCACGTCAAAGCCCCTTTTACGCTTGTAGCGTGCTATCATATCGGCAAGCACGATATCGTATGAGTTGCCGATGTGCGGCTTGCCGGACGTATAGGCGATTGCCGTTGTGATATAGAACTTTTTATTATCCATGTTTTTCTCCTTCGATCCTCAAAGAAATATCTATCAACTTATTTTATCACCGATAGCGCCCGTTTACAAGCTATTTTTAAAGTTTTGGGAAGAAAGCGGAAATATTATATTTAACTGTTGCAAATTGCCATATATTATGTTAACATAATACCGTAAGAGGAGCTTGAATTAAGGAGGGCAGCAATGAAAAAATTGGCTAAAATCATCATATGCATTTGTGCTGCGGCAGTGGTCGCAGCAGGCGTTGCAGCGGCGGTGATCCAGCAGAACGCCGGACTTGTAGGTGAAGAACTGACGCTCCCGGGCTTTAAAACCGAATTTATGTCAGAGACGGAAATCGTTTTCGACAAAGACAAGCTCAAAGCCATGGTCCCTTATAAATATGACTATGTATATATCGGCGGCAAAAGCTGTGCGGATCCGTTCGCAAAAAAGCTTGGTTTCGAAATCGATGGTGATGATGCAGCCGGTGGTGGCAGGCAGACAATTGAAAACGAAAACGGTAAGATAAGTATAAATGAGGATGGAACATTTACATATTATGACCTTTCGGTAAAAACCTCCGGCAGGGTCGGACTAAGCGATAAAGAATGTGCGAAGATAGCTGTCGGTTACATAAAAAAACACGGTCTTGACGCAGTGCCGCTTGACAGCAGCTATGCGTTCGGCGGTTCTATGTATGTGTCGGAAACGGGGGAGGAATATTACACTACCAAAACCGTGAGTGCTTTCCCAAAATCGGAGTCAGCGGACGGCAGCATCACTGTCACAATTACGGCGGACGGCAGCGTAAAAAAAGTGTATTACGGTATTAAAGGGTACACCGAGAAAATCAGACAGCCGCTTATCGGCGTCGAAAAGGCAGTTGAGCTGATAAGTAATGGCGGCGGCTTTACAGTGTCGCAAATGACTCCCATAAGGTATGAGATAGATAATGTCACACTGTCAAATACAAAAAATTATTCGTCTGACGGCAAGGAAATGCTGCAGCCGGTATATATTTTTACAGGCAAGGCAGAGGATGCAAAAGGCAACACCGAGGCGCTTAGCGTGACCGTCCAGGCAAACCGGATCGAATAAAAGTGAAAAAAGCTCTTGCAAAATCAAAGCAAGGGGTGTATAATGCTCCTTGTAGATAACGCATTGACGAAGGAAAGTAACTGCTTTGGGATCTGCATAAAGAGAGGCACGTCACCGGCTGAAAGCGTGCCTGCATACCGGCAGTGAAGTTCCCTTTCCGAGCGGCGTCGCTGAAGTGAGAAGTAGGCGGCGACGGTGGGACACCGTTAAAGGTCCTTGAGAGTTTGCCTTTGTTTTTTCGGGCAAGAATTGCGGGTGGTACCGCGGAGTATTGTTTATTCAGTGCTTCGTCCCCTTGTATTTTAAGGGGACGAAGCTTTTTTATCCCCACTTTAATTTTAAGGAGTAAGGCAGCATGAAGGAAAAACTTGAACAGATCAAAGCCGCCGCGCAAAAGGCTATCGCCGAAGCCGCCGACGAAAAGGGCATCGACGATATAAGGGTGCGCTTTCTCGGCAAAAAGGGCGAGCTTACCGCTATTTTAAAGCAGATGGGCGGTCTGTCGCCCGAGGAGCGTCCCATAATAGGACAGCTCGCAAACAAAATAAGGGCGGAGCTTGAGGGAAATATCGAATCGGCGTCAAAGGATTTCAAAGAAAAGGCTGACGAGCTGAAATTGAAGGCTGAAACCATTGACATAACCATGCCGGCAGAGCCTGCCAATATCGGCAAGCTGCATCCGCTCAATACCGTGCTCAACGATCTTATTGACCTTTTCCAGTCTATGGGCTTTGACGTTGTGGACGGTCCCGAGGTCGAGACCGATCACTACAACTTTGAGGCGCTCAATGTCCCTGCCGATCATCCGGCAAGAGATATGCAGGATACATTCTATATTGCGGAAAATCTGCTGCTGAGGACGCAGACCTCTGCCGCGCAGATACGCACGATGGAGACAAGAAAGCCGCCTATAAAAATAATCTGCCCCGGACGCGTTTACCGTGCCGACGAGGTCGACGCCACACATTCGCCGGTGTTCCACCAGATAGAAGGACTTGTTGTTGACAAGGGTATCACCATGTGTGATCTTAAAGGTGTGCTTGAGCAGTTCGCGCATGAGATATACGGACCCGAGACCGAGGTCAAATTCCGCCCGTCCTTCTTCCCGTTCACAGAGCCGAGCGTTGAGGTCGATGTCACATGCTCGGAGTGCCGCGGAAAGGGCTGCCGCGTCTGCAAGGGCAGCGGTTGGATCGAGATACTCGGTGCAGGCATGGTGCATCCGAGGGTTCTCAAGTCCTGCGGGATAGACCCCGAGGAGTATTCCGGTTTTGCGTTTGGAATAGGTCTCGACAGAATAACCACAACAAGATACAAGATAAGCGATATACGCCTGCTGTTTGAAAACGACCTGCGTTTTCTCTCGCAGTTCTGATAAAGGGGGAAGATCATAATGAAGGTATCATTAAGCTGGCTGAATAAATATGTTGATATAGATGTTCCTGCCGAGGAGCTTTGCGACAGAATGGTCATGGCAGGCTTTGAGGTCGAGGAGATGACCGACCTTTCAAAGACTATGCGTAATGTCGTTGTCGGCAAGGTGGTCTCAATGGAGCGTCACCCCGATTCCGACCATATGTTTATATGTCAGGTCGACTGCGGCGGCGACGAAAACGTGCAGATAGTCACCGGTGCACAGAACGTGCACGAGGGCGATCTTGTGCCTGCTGCACTGCATGACTCCGACCTGCCCAACGGCGCCCATATAAAGAAGGGCAAGCTGCGCGGAGTTGCGTCGAACGGCATGCTCTGCTCGGGTGAGGAGCTGTGTCTTGGTGACAGCGATTATCCCGGCGCGGAGGTAAACGGAATAATGATATTAAAGCCTGATGCCGGAGCACCCGGTACCGACATGCGCGACGTGCTCGGACTGCACGACTATATAATCGACTTCAAGATCACCGCCAACCGTCCCGACTGCCAGAGCGTTCTCGGCATTGCAAGAGAGGCTGCCGTTGTGCTCGGCAAGCAGTTCAATGTGCCGGTCAACGAGTATGAAACCGCCGGCGGCACTATAAAGAACTACATTTCGGTCGAGGATCACAACTTCGACCTCTGCCCGAGATATTACGGCAGGGTAGTGAAGAATATAAAGATAGCAGAGTCGCCGGAATGGATAAAGAAGTGCCTTATAGCCGCCGGTATGAGACCTATCAATAATATAGTTGATATAACTAACTTTGTTATGCTTGAGACCGGACAGCCGATGCATGCGTTCGATCTGCGTGATGTAAAGGGGGCAAAAATAATCGTCCGCAACGCCGAAAGCGGCGAAAAGATCACGACGCTTGACGGCAAGGAGCACGAGCTTTCGCCCGAAATGCTCGTTATCGCCGACGCCGAGGGACCGTCCTGCCTCGCAGGTATCATGGGCGGACTTGACAGCGAAATAAAGCCCGACACGACCGAAGTATTCTTTGAATGTGCAAAATTCCGCCGCGACAGTGTGAGAAAAACTGCAAGAAAGCTTGGTATCAGAACCGAATCAAGCGGCAGATTTGAACGCGGAGTCGATATAATAAATGTTGAGTATGCAATGGACCGTGCGCTGTCGCTTGTATCACTGCTCGGTGCCGGTGAGATAGTAGACGGAAAGTTCGATCTTAACGACGGACTGCCGGCAAACAGAGATCTCAAGGTGTCCGCAAAGTCGGTGAACGAGCTGCTTGGCGTTGACATTCCTGCCGATACCATGGCTGATATTCTGAACAGCCTCGGAATAGAGACAAAGCTGCTGCTCGGAACACTGCACTGCAAAATACCGTCGTTCCGCGACGATATCGAGGGTCGTGCCGATATAGCCGAGGAGGTCATGAGGATCTACGGCTATGATCATATAAAGGGTACGCCCATGACCGGCGTTACAATGCGCGGCAGAAAGCTGCCGGAGCGCATAAAGGGCGATAAGATAAAGACACTGCTTACCGCCAACCGGTACAATGAGATAACCACATATTCGTTCATAGGCAGCAAGGCAATAGACGTGCTGGGTCTGGAGCCGGACGACAGCCGCAGAAACTGCGTCACATTGCTCAATCCGCTTGGAGACGAGTATTCAACAATGCGTACACAGCTCGTGACCAGCATGATGACCGTGCTTTCGACCAACTATTCAAGAAAGATAGCGGTGGCGAAGCTGTTTGAACTCGGCAAGGTGTTCATACCGAAGCAGATGCCGGTCACCGAGCAGCCGTATGAAATACCGTCACTTTGTATAGGATCGTTCGGCAGCGGAGATTTCTTCTCGCTCAAGGGCGTTGTTGAGGCAGTGGCTGCACTGTTCACCAAAAAGGAGCTGACATTTGAAAGGGCAGAGGAGCCTTACCTGCATCCGGGCAGGAGCGCCGCAGCACTCTTAGGAGATGAAAAAATAGCCACCTTCGGCGAGGTACATCCGAAGGTCGCGGCGGCTTACGGCATAGATGCGCGCTGCTATATCGCAGAGATCTGTGTCGATAAGCTCTATAGGATCGAGCCGGAGAAGATAGTTTACAAGGCGCTGCCTAAGTTCCCGGCGGTCGAGCGTGACTTTGCGCTTGTCTGCGAAAGCGATACCCCGGTAGGGAAATTAGAGGCAGCTATCCGCGAGGGCGCAGGTAAGCTGTGCGAAAGCATTGAGCTGTTCGACGTCTATACCGGCAGCCAGATCGAAAGCGGCAAAAAGAGCGTTGCATACCGCGTAAAGCTGCGCTCCGCCGAATCGACATTGACCGATGAGACCATTGACCGTGCCGTCGGCAAAATTATGAAAAAGCTTGAGGCGGTAGGTGCAGTGCTCAGGGGATAACGCCAGGACGGACGTAAGAACCGGGATTATTTAAAAAACAAACCGACAGACCGGCAGAAAACTGCCGGTCTGTGTTATTTGAATTTTAGTTTAGCGGTGTAAAAAGCCGAAAATCTAATTGTACATTTATAGGACAGGGGCTTGGCTCCCTACGGCGTACCAAATAATTTCTGTTTATTCATATCGCTAAACTAAAATTTATCGGTATAAACAAACGAACAAAAACGGTGGGAGCTTCGGCTCCCACCGTTTTTGTTTAGGCATTATATCCGTCAAACCGCGCCCCGATTTTGAATTTTGCCCTTATTCCTTAACAATGTTATAGTAAGCGTTCGATGTGATCTTATAAACCACCATATATATGACTGTGAAAACGAGGTAACTGACGGCGGTCGTAATTGCGAACAGACCGATGTTCTTAAGCTGCATGAGCTGCAGTATTTGGCGTATCATCGGGAAGGCAAACAAAAGATGCATTCCGGCGCCTATAAGCGGCAGGTAAAATACCGTCAGCAGCTGCGAATTTATGCTGCGCTTAATTTCACGGCGTGTCATGCCGACTTTCTGCATTATTTCAAAGCGTGAGCGGTCCTCATAGCCCTCGGATATCTGCTTGTAGTAGATTATAAGAACTGCTGCCAGAAGAAATACTATGCTGAGAATAATGCCGAGATAAAACAGTCCGCCAAAGTTGCCTTTGTAGTCGATTTTGTTTGACTCTCTGAGTGAATACGAAAGTGCTTTGTATTTGATATCGTCGCGCTTTGCGATATTTTCGGTGAACAGCCAGCCGTCATGCAGTTGTTGCTGCGGATCGGCTCCGGTGTCGAAATAGTAAAGGTAGCTGTAGCGCGCGGTCGAATATCCCAATGCACTTCTTTGCGCCGGCGGACCGGCGATCTCGCCTAAATCATTTACGACCAATGTGATGACCGGTGTGTTGGATGCTTTGAGGTCATAATCGCTGAAGTTGCCCTCAGCCTTTTTAAGGCGGTACTCACAGCTTCCCCAAAGGTTTACCGTATCAGAACCGTATTTTGTATTATAGGTGGTGATCAGTGCCTCGCCGGGCTTTAAGGTATTATTGCTCTTTGTGACCGAGTTGTAATCGGACAGCGGCATTATGCTGAGGTAGACAGTGCTGCCTTTGGCGTCAAGGCTGTTTGTCAGGGTGTCGCCCGTGTTTATAACACGCAGCCACATGTGCCGGTACTCAACGACATTCTGTGTTTTCATGCTGAGGCTGTCAGCCGTATCGGCTATGGACGACCTTACCTTGGCTGTGTTGTCGTATGCTATACCGCTTCTGTCACCGTCGGTGAGCCTTACATAAATGTCGCGTGGATTCTGCATGTTTATTGCGTTGTCCATGCCGAAATACATGCTTGTCGTGGTGGATACCGTTACAAGCACCATTGTCGCCAGTATGCATATCGATGCAAGTCCTGCACCGTTGCGCTTCATGCGGTAAGCCATTGATGATACCGAAACAAAATGCTTAGGGGTGTAATAATATCCCTTAGCCTTTTGCAGCACGCGGCACAAAAGTACCGAGCCGGACACCATGATAAGATATGTGGCGACTATGACCATCAGAACAGCCACTAAAAACCAGACCATGGCTGCGACGGGATCCTTTATGGAAAGCGCAAGCCAGTATGCCGCCGCTAAAATGACCAGCCCTAAGAGGCCGAACAGTATATTGCCCTTAGGCGGCTTTTCGCCGAGTTTTTCGCTTTTGATAAGCGATATCGTGCTTGAAAATCTTATCTGCCTCAATGCGTTGAAGAACAAAAGCAGGAATATTACTCCAAAAACGATAACGGTGTAGAAAAGAGAGCCAAACGATACCGAAAGCGTGAAGGTGATGCCGCCGCTCATAATGTTTACAAGCAGCAGCTCGGAAAGCTTTGAAAGCAGTATGCCGGCTGCACCTCCGAAAAGGACGGTGAGGGCATATACTATGAAGGTCTCACAAAGCAGCATCCGCCCTATATTGCGACGGTTCATTCCGAGAATACTGTAAATTCCAAACTCGCTTTTCCTTCTTCGTATAAGAAAGGAATTTGTGTAAAAAAGAAAAATGCACGAGAACACGGCTATGACTATGACTCCGAACCGGAGCATCACCGCTACATTCTCTCCTCCCTCCATCGTCAGGATGGTCCTGCTTTGCTGCAAAAACAGAAGTATATAGAATATTGCAGCCATAATCGACGAGGTGAGGATAAAGGGCAGATACATGCGCCGGTTTTTTCTTATTCCGTCGAGGGCAAGCCTCGGATAAAATCCCAACCTCATGATCTGTCACCGCCGGTTGCAAGCATGGTCAGCGTGTCGGAAATACGGGCGTAAAAGCGCTCGTCAGTGTCGTTTCCGCGGTAAAGACTGTGGAATACCTCGCCATCCTTTATAAAAAGTACGCGTCCGGCAACGCTTGCAGCCCTTACCGAGTGGGTGACCATTATTATGGTCTGACCTATGCGGTTTATGTCGCAAAACAGTCGTAACAGCTCATCCGATGAGCGCGAATCGAGCGCTCCGGTGGGCTCGTCGGCAAGTATAAGTTTAGGCTCGGTGATCAGTGCACGCGCTACGGCAGCACGCTGCTTCTGTCCTCCGGATATTTCGTACGGGTACTTCTTTAAAATGTCGTTTATCGACAGACGCTTTGCTATCGGACTCAGGCGCTCCGCCATTTCGCCGTAACGCTTTCCGGCAAGCACAAGCGGAAGATAGATGTTATCCTCTACAGTAAAGGTGTCAAGCAGATTGAATTCCTGAAAAACAAAGCCGAGGTTGTCACGCCTGAAATTTGAAAGCTCGGCATCCTTTATTTCGGAAAGCTCACGTCCGGCAAGGAGCACAGAGCCCGATGTGGGCTTGTCGAGTGCTGCGATTATGTTTAGCAGGGTGGTTTTGCCTGAGCCCGACTCGCCCATTATGGCGACAAATTCGCCCTCCTCAACGCTGAAGTTGACGTTTTTCAGCGCTTCGACCTGCGAACTGCCGAAACGGGTGGAATAAACCTTTCTTAAAGCTGAAACAGTTAGTATACTCATATGATTTCCTCCATTTCCACCGATATTTTAGCAGAAAAACGAGGCTCAATCCATAGCATCGGCTTACAATAGCAGCTTTTAATCTTACATCCTTGTAAGAAGACGGTCGTTTTTGCTTCTCATATCGAGTATAACGGTCGTACCGGCAGCAGGCACCGATTCCACGGCTATTCTGACGCCTATATTATCGCAGATCCGGCGACAGAGATAAAGACCTATTCCGGTCGCACGTTTGTCATACCTGCCGTTCTGACCGGTGTACCCGTTTTCGAATATCCGCGGTATGTCCTCGGGCTGTATGCCTATGCCGGTGTCACTTATGTACAGCAGCAAGGGCTCCTTTGTAAATATTTTTATGCCGCCCTCTGCGGTATATTTAACGGCATTTGAAATTATCTGTTCAATAACAAATGACAGCCATTTTTCATCGGTGACTGCACAGCCCTCGACCGGTCCGTAGTCGAGCCGCAGCTTTTTGACAATGAATTCGCCCGAAAAGCGCTTTACCGACTGACGGACAATCCCGTCAAGCGGACAGCTTTTAAAAACATAATCGGTGCTGCACGAGCCGAGCCGCAAAAAGGTCAGCACCATTTCGACGTACTGCTCTATTTTAAAAAGATCAGAGGACATCCGGCGCGAGACATCGGAGTCCTCGCCCTGCAGCATCAGCTTCATAGAGGCAATGGGGGTCTTTATCTGATGCGCCCAGACGGTATAATAATCCACTGTTTCGCGGTATTTGGCATCATCGGCTGTTTTGAGCGATCTTATTTCTTTTTGCAGACTGCGTATGAGATTTATGTAGTCCTGCTCCGCCAATGTTGCCGGTTCGGGCAGCCGGTCGATGGTTTCCGATGCCGCCGACAAAAGCGATGCCAGCTGTTTATGCTTGCGTTTGCGGCGTATCAGCGTTACCGTGCAGACGACCGCGAGCAGCACAAGACAAAGCATCGTCGGGTAAAGCACGGCGTAAAGGTCAAGACCGTACAGAAAAAATGTAAGCGCGAATATTGCGGCACAGCACAGAAACAAAAAGGCAACACTTAAGCAGTCCTTAATATATTTTAACAACCTGTTTCACCTATCCGATCATATATCCGACGCCGAATTTGGTGGTTATAAATCCCTCAAGTCCTGCGGCGTCGAGTTTTTTACGCAGGCGGTTTACATTGACGGTCAAAGTGTTTTCGTCAACGTAAAGATCGGTCTCCCAAAGGCGCTCCATGAGTTTTTCGCGGCTTACCGTCTTTCCCTTGTTTTCCATAAGGCAGGACAGAATACGCAGCTCGTTTTTGGTAAGCTCGATCTTCTGATCGCCGAATGTCATTGATCCGTCGCCTGTATTAAGAAAGGCTCCGCGGTGCTGGAGCACTCTTGACGCTGCGGCGGAATAATTATATGTGCGGCGAAGGACCGCCTGAATTTTGGCGACCAGCAGGTCGCGGTCAAACGGCTTAGCTATAAAATCGTCTGCCCCCATGTTCATAGCCATGACCATGCTCATGTTATCCGATGCCGACGAAATAAATATAATGGGTACATTTGATATTTTTCTTATTTCCTCGCACCAGTGATATCCGTTGTAGCACGGCAGCGTGATGTCGAGCAGGACGATATGAGGCGAAGCAGCCGCAAATTCGGCGGCGACGTTTCTGAAATCGGTAACGGCAACCGGCTGCAGTTCCCAGCTTTTGCAAAGTTCCGTGATGGCTGACGTTATTCCGGGATCGTCCTCAACTATAAATACCTTATACAATTTTCTTCACCCCTCGGTTGCTTTTGACTTTATTATAGCAGAAACGAGTACCTGTTTGCAACCGTAAGTGATATAAAGAGCAGCGGCTGTTGAAATAGTCGGCGCATGGTGGTAAAATTATAATACCTTAAATTGAAACACAAGCGGAGACTGTTTTAATGAAATATCTTGACTGCGTCAGAGTAATAGCCGAAAAAGAAAAATATGCTAAGTGTGGAGTCCACAAAGGTATGCAGGGAGTTGTTTGGGATGGCGTATGTAGGTCCGGCGAATATTCCGTGTACTTTACGCAGCGTGGTGAAAAGCCGGATATAGCCGAAATACCGATAGAAGAAAATGATCTGGAAAGAATCCCTGTTATGCATGCTGTGATAAACGAATTTATAAAAGCAGAATTTGAAAAGAACGGATGCTGCAGCGAGAATTCCGTTCCGGAATATCGCGATCACATAGAGGTAACGGTCCAAAAGTGGGAATACTCAAAGTATGGTATCAACAAGGGTATGCGAGGATTGATATGCCCTGACAGATACGAAGGTATGTCGTGGCTGGTGCACTTTTCCGGGCACGGTGACAGAAGCACGGTAGAAATACCGATAAGGGAAGAGGACATGATCCTTTTGCCGAACAGTATTGATGAAGAATAAAATGATATATTTTTAGCAGAAAACGAAGAAGTGAAAATCGGCAGGTATCTTTCGATACTTGCCGATTCTTTGTGCACCGATTGCTTTGCCTGTATCTATCTATCTATCGTTGACCTGTATTTAACACCGTCGGATTATATCGATCCGCCGGCGAAGCCAACACCGAACTCCTTCACTTCTCGCTATTACTTATTACTTTCCAAAGTTCCAAAGATAATCCCCAAGTAAAAGTCAAGAGGTAATAAGTAAGCCCCAAAGACTATTGTCCTTGGGGCTTTGGAGCAGATGACGGGAATCGAACCCGCGTGTTCAGCTTGGGAAGCTGACATTCTACCATTGAACCACATCTGCATACAGCCTCCGGCAAACCGGAGGCAAAGCTGTTTATCAGTTTTCCTTCTTGAGGGTGTTCTGCCTGATTCTCTTTTTCTTTAAGTAGATATTAAGAACGATAATGCCTGCGATAATGACGACAATCAGCACCATGATGAGTACAAACAGGAGTGCATTAGGACCGTTCTGATCATTACCGATACTCGTATCGCTTACATACTCATGCTTTACGTTCTGAGCTGCGACATAATCACCGACCGGAGATCTTTCAACGCAGAATACCGTAAGAGCATCGCAGCCTTCAAACACATTTTCGCCGACAGACTCGGTAGAACCAGGGAAGCTGAGCTTTTCAAGCGAAGAGCATTTTTTGAATGCATTGTCTCCCACAGAGCGCGGTCTTCCGCCGAATTCAACCGCTTTCAGTGCACTGCAGCCCTCAAACAGTGAGCTTTCAATGGTGGTGACACCCTCGGGCAAAGCTATCGATGAAAGTGCCTTGCAGTTTCTGAATGCGCCGGCTCCTATTGCGGTAAGCGTATCGGGAATGGTGATCTCGGTAAGCGAAGTGCATCTTTCAAACACACTGGCGCCGATATTATTTATTGCTGTGGGAAGTGTGACATTCACAAGGCTTGTGCAGCCTGAAAGTGTGTTATCGGAAATGACCGCAACATTGGCAGGAAGAACGATTTCGGTCAGCGATGAGCAGTCCTTAAATATCGCAGTTCCCATTTCGGTCACGGTGTCGGGAAGTGAAATTTCCTTGAGGGATGAGCAGCCGGAGAAGGGCGAGTTGCCTATTTTGGATATCTTGCCCTTTACATCAATCTTCTCAAGCGCCGAGCAGTTCTCATACACCGTGTCATTTATAACGGTGACGCCCTCAGGTATCACGGACTCCTTATAGCTTGTGCAGCCGGAGAATGCGCCGACGCCTATTTCGGTGATACCGTCGGGTATGCGTACCGTTGCAAGCGCCGAGCAGTTTTTGAAAAGACCATCGTTTATGACGGTAACACCGTCCGGAATGTACATATCGGTTAAAAGTGTGCAGCTTTCAAACGCAGATTTGCCTATCGAAGTAAGCAGGTCACGGTTGAGATCAATAGCAGTAAGCGCGCTGCAGTTTATGAAAGCAAGATCGCCTATGGTTCTTATCTTCGAAGGCAGCGTTACGCTAACAAGGCTTGTGCAGCCGGAATAAGCGTTTGCCTCTATGTAGTTTACGGTCTCCGGTATCACAAGCTCGGTAAACGCCGTGCATTCTGCAAATGCGCCGTCGCCTATAGTGGTAAGCAGGGGAGAATAGGTGACATTGCTGAGAGCGACACAGCCCTCAAATGCTGCCTTGGAGAAGCTCTTGACCGAACCGGTATCGACGGTGGTGAGCGCTATGCAGTTTTTGAAAACGCCCTCGGAAACCGACTCAATGCCGCTGCCTATCGTTGCGCTCGTTACGGCGGCGCAATCCTTAAACGCATACGCACCGAGTGATTTTACCGAGTCGGGTATTCTGATATCGGTCGGTGTATTTCCGCCGCTTATGCTGCCAAACGCGGTAAGCGCGATACAGCCGTCGAATGCATAATCGCCTATCTTTTCAAGATCGCCTATCGTGTAGACCGAGCGGAGCCCGACGCAGTCGGCGAATACATAGTTGCCTATGCTCTTTACACTTGCGGCAATGGTCATTGTTGTAAGTGCGCCGCATTTACCGAAAGCGGTGTCGCCGATCGTTTTAAGCTTGGAATCGTCGGGAACGCGGAAGGTGGTAAGTTCCGAATCGTTATAGAAAATTCTTTCTCCTATTGAAACGCAGGAAGCCGGAAGCGTAAATTCCACCAGTGAGGCGCACTTTGCGAAAGCCTCCTGTCCTATGCTGTCTATGATCGAGCCTTCGGCAAAAACAATATCCTTAAGAGAGGAACAGCCGAAAAAGGCAAACTTTTCGATACTCATGACCGACGCCGGAATATTTATGGTTTCCAGCGATGTGCAGCCGTCAAACGCATGCTCGCCTATAAATGTGAGTGTATCCGGAAGGTTTACTTCGGTAAGGCCGTTACAGCCCTGGAAGGCATAAAAGCCGAGACGTGTGACGGTTTTGGGCACGGTGACCGATGTAAGCGCGGTACATTTTCCGAAAGATGCATATCCCAATGCCTCAATACCCTCAGGGATTGTTACCGATGCAAGCTTTGAATTATAGAAGGCATAAGCGCCTATATCTTTAACCGAAGCAGGTATTGTGACCTCGGTTATATTCGAGTTGCTGAAAGCGCCTTCGCCTATGGAGGTGACCGCCTTGCCTTCGGCAGATGCCGGGACATTTACCGAACGCGACGATCCGGAATATCCGACAAGCTCGGCATGATCATCATACACGTTATATTTGAAATCCCCGCTTTCCGATACGGTGTAACCCGTTTCGGATACCGTGCTGCCCGTATACTTCGCAAGATCCGGGTTTTCAGTACAGCCTCCGAGAAGCAGAGCCATAGCTGCTATAGCTGCAATGATCACTGGGATAATCTTTTTGTTCATACTTTACTGTTCCTTCCTGTCACCCAAAAACTTACACACAAAATGTCGTGCCGATACAAATATAATTATATAATCTGCTTATTGTTTTGTCAATACGGAAAAGTCAAAAAACGGAGTTATGACTCTGCGTTGTAAAGTGATATGACCCATTTTCTTTAAAAAAAGAAGAAAATGA
>UQDO01000009.1 GCA_900539855.1 uncultured Oscillospiraceae bacterium | reverse complement strand
TGGTTGACTTCGCCGTACACCAGCCAGACCGGGAGGACGGCGGCATACCAAACCCACACTTCCATGTGCTTTGTCCCATCCGCCCCATCGAGCAGGACGGTAAATGGGGGCTAAAGCAACGACGAGTGTACGAGCTGGACGAGGACGGAAATCGTATCAGAGACCAGAACGGCGAGTATGTTTTCAATGCCGTTCCCACTACCGACTGGGGCAGTCCCGAAACGCTGGAACATTGGCGGCAGACATGGGCGGAACTATGCAACGCCAAGTTTGCGGAGAAAGGGCTTGATGTTCGTATCGACCACCGAAGCTATGAGCGTCAGGGCGTGGAGCTTCTTCCCACCGTCCATGAGGGCGCAACCGTCCGGGCAATGGAGAAGAAAGGCATACGCACCGAGAAAGGCGAGTTCAACCGCTGGATCAGAGCAACCAATGCCGTTATCCGGGACATCAAGAAGAAAATCGCTCTCCTGTTTGATTGGATTGCCGTACTGGATGGAGCATCCTGATGAGGTGGACACGCAAAAGCTGGCGGACATCAGTGTGCAGATGCTCTCCTCCGTAGAACAGATCATCTAAAAAAGCTGCGGCAGTGCCGCAGCTTTTTTGCGTCCAAGCCCGGACACTTTTTGAAAATGTGTCGTTCCATCTATCCGCTGTCTCTTGTATGATGGAATCAAATCAGAGACAAGGAGAGATGTATGATGGCAGAGATCAAAATTCATGTGTTCCACACCGGCGAGGCATGCGTAGCACCGGATCTGCCCTTTGGCGGCGAGCATTGCAGCACGATCAAGGCATCCGGCGCGTTTGCAAAGAAATCGGAACGGTTGTGGCTGCCTGTGTCAGCCTATCTTATTGAGTGCAGCCACGGGAAGATAATCTTTGACTGCGGATGGCATCGGAATATGAGCCCCGATGGTGTGTTTGATAAAAAAGCGCAGATCAAGTCCCTCGGTTCGCTGCCGCTGTATGTAACAAATCAAGGACGAATTGAAAAAGGCTTAGCCATCGACGAGCAGTTGGCGGCGCTGGGCATTCATCCTGCCGACTTGGATTTGGTGCTGCTGTCCCATCTGGATTGCGACCACACCAACGGTCTGAATCTGGTGGCCGACGCAAAGCAGATCCTTGTGTCGAAAGACGAGCTGCTTTTTGCGGAGAACAAAACGCCCGTCAACCGCATCCGCTACAATGCGGATTGGTGGCGCAGCACGAAAATGCAGACCTTCGACTGGAACGGTACGGAAGGCCTTGCGGGAAAATCCTACGATGTATTTGGGGATGAAAGCCTCGTTATGGTCAATATCCCTGGTCATTCCAAAGGGCTATGTGCGCTAAAGATTACTGGTTCTGACGGGCGGTTCATACTACTTCTACGCCGATGGCGGTTACGCCCGAAAATCGTGGGAGCAGCTGATCACATCCGGCATTGCAGATGACAAGGCGGCACAGAAAAAGTCACTGGAATGGATACGAGAGCAAAGCCTAAACGCAAACTGCGTAGAGTCTCTTGCCAACCACGACCCCGATGTGCAGCCGCACATCATCGAATTGTGAGGTGGCTAATATGAGAAAAACAGTACTTATCACCGGCGCATCCGGCGGACTGGGTTTGGAGTTTGCCAGAATATACGCAAGAGAGGGTTTTGATCTTGTTGTAGTTGCCCGCAGCGAGGGGAAGCTCTATAAGCTGAAAAGCGAGCTGGAGACGCAGTATGACTGTCATGTATGGGTGCTGGCGCAGGACTTGTCTCAGCCAGACGCCGCCTATGAAGTATTCAATTACACCTTAGAGAAGAATATCACCATTGATGCACTGGTCAACAACGCCGGGTTCGGTGACTTCGGCAACTTCTGGGAGGTGGACGCCCAGCGGCAGACCGATCTCCTGCAAGTCAACATCATGACGCTGGTGCAGCTTACGCGGTATTTTCTGCCCGGTATGGTGGAGCGCAGACATGGCAGTGTGCTGAATCTATCTTCGGTCGCAGCATTCAGTGCCGGGCCGAGGATGTGCCTATACTATGCCTCTAAGGAATTTGTACGCAGCTTCAGCGAAGCCGTTGCCGAGGAGGTGCGCAGTACGGGCGTTACAGTGACTGCGCTTTGCCCCGGCCCAACTGCCACGGGATTTGAACAGGCCGCACAGATGAAAAACTCCCATATGTTCTCCATGTTTAAGCCTGCCAGCGCAGCGGCTGTTGCAGAGGCAGGTTTCCGTGCTGCACAGAAGGGAAAAACTCTTCGCTATTGTGGCTGGCCAACTCACACGGTGAGCATCGCTGCACGGCTGCTGCCAAGAAGTGTGTGCAGAAGATTTATGATGAAGGTCAATGGATACTGTGTTTTCGGCTCCCAATACAAGGCGGAATACCTCGGCACCAAAAAATCTTCGGTCATCGTATCCAAGGCGGCAATAAGGCTGATTGCCGCTCTGCGCAAACCGGCAACTGATGCGCTGAACGAAAGCAAACGGTTTGAGGCCCCATTGTCTGTTTACCGGATTGCTGAAATGACAAAACCCTTTTTGTCTTTGGGCAATCAATACGGTGAGGGGTGGTTCTTAGCCGGAGAAATGATCGAACTGATCACACATGGCACGCCGAATGTAGTTTGTATTCAGCCGTTTGCGTGTCTTCCAAACCATGTTGTAGGCAAGGGCGTGATCAAAGCGCTGAAAAAAGCATACCCGCAAAGCAATATTGCTGCGGTGGATTATGACCCCGGTGCCAGCGAGGTCAATCAGCTGAACCGCATCAAGCTTATGCTGTCCACAGCAAAGAAAAACATAGGTCTCGATGGCTGACGAAATGAAGCAAAACGGAGTTTTTTCTCCGGTTTGTTTCGTTTCAGTTTAGAAATGGACAGTATACTCACCACAATGAACGAAAAGGAGTCGGGTAAGTATGAAAGAAGTTAAGTCACCGAGAAAACCCCTGATCTATTATTACGGCATTGTTTTGTTGGTCATTCTGGTTTTCAACATGGTCATCTCTCCGTTGCTTGCAAATGCCAGAGTGAAAGAGGTTGATTACGGTACCTTTATGAAGATGATCGAGGATAAAGATATCGGCAGCGTAGAGGTTGCCGATTCCGAGATCGTATTCACAGACAAGGACAATACCCAGATCTACAAGACTGGCGAAATGAACGACCCCACCCTGACCGAGCGGCTGTATGCATCGGGAGCTAAATTCACACGGAATATTGAAAAAGGCATGTCTCCGCTGCTCAGCTTTTTCCTGACATTTATTCTGCCGATCCTGATCTTTGCTGCCCTCGGACAGTATATGGCGAAGAAAATGATGTCCCAGGCAGGCGGCCCAAATGCGATGGCGTTCGGTATGGGAAAAAGCAATGCCAAGGTCTACGTTCCGTCCACGGACGGCATCCGTTTTGCCGATGTCGCTGGTGAGGATGAAGCAAAGGAAAATCTTGCCGAAATCGTCGATTACCTACATAATCCCAAGAAGTATTCCGATGTCGGCGCATCTATGCCCAAGGGCGTATTGCTTGTAGGCCCTCCGGGTACCGGCAAAACGATGCTGGCTAAGGCTGTTGCAGGCGAAGCCGGTGTTCCGTTTTTCTCCATGTCCGGCTCGGAATTTGTGGAGATGTTCGTCGGTATGGGTGCATCAAAAGTGCGTGACCTGTTCAAGCAGGCCAAGGAAAAAGCGCCCTGTATCGTCTTTATCGATGAGATCGATGCCATCGGTAAAAAGCGCGATGGTCAGATAGGCGGCAACGATGAGCGTGAACAGACGCTTAACCAGCTTCTGACCGAGATGGACGGCTTTGAAGGCAACAACGGCGTCATCATTCTGGCGGCGACCAACCGCCCGGAGTCCCTTGACCCGGCGCTGACCCGCCCCGGTCGCTTTGACCGCCGTGTTCCCGTGGAGCTGCCTGACCTCGCAGGTCGTGAAGCCATCCTCAAGGTCCATGCGAAGAAGATCAAAACGGCGGACAATGTGGACTTCCATACCATCGCCCGTATGGCCTCCGGAACCTCCGGCGCAGAGCTTGCGAACATCATCAACGAAGCTGCCCTCCGTGCGGTGCGCAGTGGGCGCACAGTCGTAGAGCAGGCAGACCTGGAGGAAAGCATTGAGGTCGTCATCGCCGGCTATCAGAAGAAAAACGCCATCATGACCGATGATGAAAAGAAGGTCGTCGCCTACCATGAGATTGGCCATGCGCTGGTCGCTGCTTTGCAGACGGCTTCCGCACCGGTGCAGAAGATCACGATCATCCCCAGAACCTCCGGCGCACTGGGCTACACCATGCAGGTCGAGCAGAACGATAAGGTTCTGATGACCAAGGAAGAACTGGAAAACAAAATTGCCACGCTGACCGGTGGCCGTGCGGCGGAGGAGATCGTATTCGGGCAGATTACAACCGGTGCCTCTAATGACATCGAGCAAGCAACCAAACTTGCCCGTGCGATGATTACCCGCTACGGTATGACCGATGAATTCGATATGGTTGCGATGGAGACGGTCAGCAACCAGTACCTCGGCGGCGATACCTCGCTTGCCTGCTCGGCGGATACACAAAAAGAAATCGATCAGAAGGTCGTGGAGACTGTCAAAAAGCAGCATGAAAAGGCTCGCCGTCTGCTGGCAGACAATCGCAAGAAGTTGGATGAACTTGCAAGCTATCTTTACGAGAAAGAGACCATTACGGGCAGCGAATTCATGACGATTTTGAACAGAAAGGATGGGAATGCGGTATGAAAAGAAAAAACGGCTTTGGATGGAGCGAATTGATCGTCGGCGTGCTCCTGATCCTGCTTGGCATCTTTGCCTTTATCCGCCCGGAAAGCATGCTGACGGGAGCGGTCGTTATTTACGGCGTGATCGCCATTGTGATGGGCATTGAAGATCTCGTGGTATATGCCCGGCTTTCCCGCTTTATCAGCTTCGGTCCGATGCTGTCGTTGATCTCTGGGATTTTAAGCGTTATGTGCGGCGTGATGCTGATCGCCAATCCCAATGTCGGGAAATGGGCACTGACGATTCTTCTCCCGATTTGGTTTATCGCCCACTGCATATCCGAGCTGACAAGGACAAACCTGATTCGTTTGATTGGAAATCCGTTTTATTACTATTTCTCACTGATTCTGAACATTCTCGGGCTTGTGCTCGGATTTGTGATGATCTTTAGTCCGGCGCTTTCCTTTGTAACGCTCAGAGCGATCTGCTATATGGTGGCAATCTATCTGATCCTGTTCGGCATCGAAAGCATTATTGCGGCTTTTGCCCGCAGAAACTCCGACTGGTAATACAGGAGATGCAGTATGGAAGAAATGAAAAAGGAGCAGATCCCTCAGATCGGCAGCCGTTTGCGGCAGCATATTCTGAAGATCCCGGAGGCGGTTTTCCAAGCCAGCGGAATTATCATCAACGGACGCAGGATCAAAAGCTTTGTCTTTACCACCGATCTTGCAATTATTCGGAATTGTGACGCCGATGCCGTGTTTGCGGTCTATCCCTTTACTCCGCAGCAAGCGATCAGCGATGCAATCATTCGCTCCTCTTATATCCCGGTGTTCTGCGGCGTTGGTGGCGGGACGACCAAGGGAATAAGGACGGTATCCTTGGCGAAGGACGTGGAGTCGCAAGGTGCTATGGGAGTTGTGCTGAATGCACCGATTTCCGATCTGAATCTTCTGGCTGTAAGCAACGCCGTAGATATTCCGGTGATTATCACGGTGACGCATGAGGGCACGGACATTGCCAGCCGTTTGCAGCATGGCGCTGCGATCTTAAATATCGCCTGCGGAAAAGAGACTCCGAATGTTGTACGAAAAATCCGCTCGGAGTTTCCGAATGTTCCGCTGGTTGCATCCGGTGGGAAAACCAACGAAAGCATCTATGAGACAATCGTGGCCGGGGCCAACGCTATTACCTATACGCCGCCCTCGACGCAGGAATTGTTTAAGGAACTGATGGCAAAGTATCGAACTTAACGGTATTATAAACAACAAAGATTATGGGAGCAAACCAATATGTTTGAGCTATTAAAGAAAATGAAACGCAAGGAGTGGCTGACTGCCGGGCTTTGCGCCATTCTGGTATTGGGTCAGATCTATTTTGATCTGCGCCTGCCGGACTATATGAGCGACCTGACAGTACTTATCAAGACCCCTGGCAGCGCAATGAGTGACATCTGGCAAACAGGGCTTGAAATGCTCGGCTGCACGCTCGCAAGCGCTCTGCTTGCGGTAATTTGCGGATACTTGGCAGCGCAGACTGCCGCAGGCTTCAGCTATACAATCCGTGAAAAGGTGTTTAATCAGGTGGCGGATTTCGGTCAGTATGAAATGCAGCAGTTTTCTGTTCCGAGCCTGATCAACCGCACGACGAATGACATCACGCAGATCCAGATGCTTGTGGCAATGGGCCTGCAAATTATGATCAAATCTCCGATCATGGCGATTTGGGCGGTCATAAAGATCATCAACAAAAGCTGGACGCTGTCTGTTATCACCGCCGGCTTTGTCGTGGCGCTGCTTGCCATGATGGCAATCGTCATTGCGGTGATCGTGCCGCGTGTCCGCCGTGTGCAGAAATTGACGGATAACATCAACCGTGTATCCCGTGAAAATCTGACGGGCATCAATGTGGTGCACGCTTATAATGCCGAGAAATATCAAGCGGAAAAATTTGAGCAGGCCAACGACGAATTGATGAGAACGCAGCTGTTCAATCAGCACGGATTTGCGATGCTTATGCCGGCTGTCTCGTTCGCTATGAATACTTTGGCATTGACCGTCTATTGGGTAGGCGCATCTATCGTGGAAAAGGTCGCACTTACAGATGTCGCAGCGAGGATCGCAACATTCGGTGACATTATGGTATTCGGCACCTATGCAACCTATGTCATCATGTCCATTATGATGATGGTCATGATTGTAATGTTCTTCCCTTCGGCCCAGGTTTCTGCCGGGCGTATCAATGAGGTGCTGAATGCAAAAATCACCTTACGGGAAGGAAAATCGGACAACGCTCCCGAAGTGGGCACAGTCGAGTTCAAGGATGTTTCCTTCCACTATCCCACCTCGGATAAGGATGTATTGGAAAACATCAGCTTTAAGGTGAATAAAGGTGAAACCATTGCATTTATCGGTGCGACCGGCAGCGGTAAAACAACGCTCATCAGCCTGGCAGCTCGCTTTTACGACACGACCTCCGGCACGGTCCTGATCGACGGAAAGGATATAAAAGAATACACCTTCGACGCCCTTTACGACCGTATCGGATATGTAACGCAGAAAGCGGTTCTGTTTGCCGGTGACATCCGGGATAATGTGCTGTTCGGTGAAAGCGCCGCAGTTCCTACCGACGAAAACGCACAGAAAGCCTTGGAACTTGCCCAGGCAAGTGAATTTGTCGAAAAACTGCCCGGCAAATTAGATGCACCGATTTCACAGGGCGGATCCAATGTTTCCGGCGGACAGAAGCAGCGTTTGGCAATCGCCCGTGCGTTGGCGAGAAATCCCGAGATTTTGATTTTCGATGACTCCTTCTCCGCATTGGACTACAAAACCGATGCAGCGCTGCGAAAAGGTCTTGCCGAAAAGCTCGGCGGCGTTACCTGCATGATCGTTGCCCAGAGAATCGGTACGATCCGCAACGCCGATAAGATCGTCGTTCTGGATGAAGGCAAGGCCGTTGGGATCGGTACGCATGAGGAACTGATAAAGAATTGTGCTGTCTATCGAGAAATTGCCATGTCGCAGTTGTCCGCCGAAGAACTGGGCGCATAAGGAGGTGCTCTGTAAATGAACGGAAATCAAATGATGGGGCGCCGAACAGGCGTGCCCGAAAAAAGTAAACGAGGAATAAAGGGCGTTCTGAAAGAACTGTTTACCTATTCTTCAAAATTGCGGCTGCCAATGATCATTGCGTTTGTGTTTTCCATGATCGGCGCTGTCTTGACGATCATCGGGCCAAACCAGCTTAGTCGTATCACGGATCTGATCTCAGACGGACTGATGACCGGCATTGACCTTTCTGCCGTTGCAAAGGTGGGAGGCGTCCTGCTGGCGATCTATCTGATCGGTGAAGTGTGCGGATATATTGAGCAATATATCATGGCTACCGTTACGCTGGATCTGTCCAAGAAAATGCGGCGGGATCTTTCCGATAAAATCAATAAGGTCCCTATGAAGTGCTTTGGGAAAATCTCGCACGGCGATATTCTGAGCCGTGTGACAAATGATGTCAGCACGCTTCAGCAGGCACTTTCCAACAGCCTTCCGTCGATGATCAGTGCAGTTGCCCAATTCGTAGGCTGCCTGATTATGATGCTTGTGACGGAGTGGCGAATGGCGCTTGCAGCGATCGCCATTACGCTGATTGGATTCGTTGTAATGGCGGTAATCATGTCCCGTTCTCAAAAATACTTCGTCGCCCGTCAGCAGAGTCTCGGTAAGCTCAACGGCTATGTGGAGGAAATGTACTCCGGCCATGATGTTGTACGCATTTCCCGTGCCAACAACGAGATCAAAAAGAACTTTGCCGGGATGAACCGTGCGGTTTACGATGCAAACCGGAAAAGTCAGTTTCTATCCGGCGTTATGCAGCCGCTGATGAATGTGATCGGCAATCTCGGTTATGTAGCGGTCTGTGTGATCGGTGCGGCTTTGGTTATGGATGGGCAGATCACCTTTGGCGTAATCACGGCATTTATCATGTTTGTCCGCTTGTTTACCTCCCCGCTCAGCACACTGGCACAGGGTATGACGCAGATGCAGACGGCAGCTGCCGCCGGAGATCGGATATTCGACTTCCTGCAGGAGGAAGAACTTTCGGATGAAAGCTATAAGACCGAGAAATTGACCGAGGTGCATGGCGAGGTCGAATTCGACCATGTTCGCTTCAGCTATCCGGATAATCCGGACAAAATCATTATCAAAGATTTTTCTGCTCACATCAAGCCGGGGCAGAAAGTCGCTATCGTCGGTCCTACAGGTGCCGGTAAGACAACAATGGTCAACCTTTTGATGCGGTTCTTTGATCTGGTCGGCGGCGATATCCGCATTGACGGTATTTCTACCTCCGATTTGACACGAGAAAACATCCACGAGCTGTTTGGCATGGTGCTGCAGGACACCTGGCTGTTTGACGGAACCGTGCGTGAAAATCTCGTTTACAACAAAACAGGGGTTACGGACGAAGAACTTGAAAAGGCCTGCCGTGCGTGTGGGATCTATCACTTTATCGAGACGCTTCCGAATGGCTTTGATACCGTGCTTGGAGAAAATGTGGTCATTTCCGCAGGGCAAAAGCAGCTCTTTACCATTGCTCGTGCCATGATCAAAAACAGCCCAATGATGATCCTGGACGAAGCGACCAGCTCGGTCGATACACGGACGGAGCTGATGACGCAGAAGGCTATGGATACGCTGACAGAGCACAGAACCAGCTTCGTGATCGCTCATCGGCTTTCTACCATTAAAAACGCTGACCTGATCCTTGTGATGAAGGAAGGCGACATCATCGAACAGGGCACGCATGAGGAACTGCTGGCACAGGGCGGTTTCTATGCTGACCTATACAACAGCCAGTTTGACAAAGCATCTTAATCAGAAGGGAGAGACAACCATGAAATCCTTGGCAATCGAAAGAGAATTCGGAAGCGGCGGCCGTGAGATCGGTATGCGTGTTGCCGAATTGGCAGGAATACCTTACTATGACGGTGAGTTGCTGATCAAAGCCGCTGAAGCCCAGGGTGTATCTATCGAACTGCTGAAAACCTACGACGAGCAGCGTACAGGTAGCTTTCTGTATGACATTGCTGCTTTTTCGGACTACGCACGTAACCGGAAGAACACAGTCTATGAGCTGTTCGAGGGAATTCGTCGGACAATGGTAAACATCGAGCTGAAAGGCCCTGCTGTTTTTATTGGCAGATGCTCCACGGTGATCCTCGGGGAAAGCCCTCGTGTTCTGAAATCATTTATTTATTCATCCGATACCGAGAAAAGGGTGGAACGCATTATCCGAACGGAAAATGTTTCGGAGACTGACGCAAAATATCTGATGCAGAAAAAGGATAGGGATCGGAAAAACTATTTCCACTTCTGGACACAGAAGGAGTGGGCAGATAAGAGCAATTACGATATTCTGCTGAATACATCCGGCGTGTCCACGGAGGCATGTGCCCAAATGCTTCTTGCTGCGATAAGCGGCCAGCCACAGAAGTAATTCAGCATTTCCAACGGCCGCTATGCAAATCAAAGAGGTATCAAACTTATGAAACATTTTTTGCGTTGCTTGCTTTACATAGCGGCCTTGGGTGTTGTGTTTTTTGTAGTCGGACGGTTAGTACCAAAGTCTTGGTTCAAAGCGGATCATTTCCCGTGGCGGTGCTATTCATATGAACAAGCAATATGGAAAGCGCTGCGTGTGAAGCAGTGGCAGGCAAAGGTGCCGGATATGAGCCGTATTTTTACAAATATCATGCCGGCAAAAAAGCTAAAGCGACAAACGCTTTCCGATTTGCCCAGAATGATCCAAGAAACCTGTGTTGCAGAGTGGACACACGGTATCTTATCGATTGCAGGGCTTGCAATGCTATGGTTCTGGCCTGGTATAGGAGGTATTTGCATGACGGCCGTTTACATTTTGCTCGGCAATTTGCCATTTATTGTGGTACAGCGTTTCAACCGGCCTCGCTTACAAAAATTACTCTTAAAGCAACAGCGCAATATGCAAATTCGGAACTTACCACGATATGAGGAGCAGCTACTAACGACGATAGCACCGTAAACCCTTATCTCGCTTTTGCCGCACGTTACGAATGGATGGAATGTTATGCAAAGAAGCACGAAAAAAATCAAACCGGAGGTGGACTACCGCCAGTTTCGTTTCAAAAAAATGAATACGCCGGAGTTTTCACATGTTAAGTTGCTGCTGTTTTGGCCGTTTTTCGGATTGATGTTTATGTTTCTTGAACGGTTTCAGCCGGAAAGACATTATTACGTTGTACACTGTGCGCTGGACGACTTGATCCCATTCTGGGAATGGGCGCTGATCCCGTATCTTCTGTGGTTTGTTTTTCTCATCGGAGCACTTATCTATACCTTTTTCTTTGACACAAGAGCCTTCCGAAGAATGATGCACTTTGTTATCGTTACATACGGCATCACATTGCTTATTTACATCATATTTCCGACCTGCCAGGAATTACGACCGGAGCATTTCGATGAACCCAATATACTTACTGATTTTATAACGGGGTTTTATTCATTTGACACCAACACGAATGTCTGTCCTTCTCTCCATGTTATCGGCTCGTTTGCCGCTATGTTTGCCCTGTGGGATTGCAAACGCTTTCAAAATGTTGCATGGAAGATCGTGTTCGGCATCATCGCAGTATGCATCAGCCTTTCGACTGTTTTTATGAAACAACATTCTGCTGTGGATGTCATAGCTGCATTGCCTGTGTGCGCTTTGGGCTGGTGGCTGGGTTACGGAAAGAAAGAAGCATCAGCTCAGACCTCTGCAGTGGAGAAATAGATATGGATAAAAAATTTAAGCAACAGCTTGGCTTGATTGCTTTCGGCGTTGCTCTATTCACAGCATTAAACAACTTGAACTATATTTCGGACTTTTTACATGTGTGTGCGGAATTGCTCACCCCTGTATTTGCAGGGTTGCTCATGGCGTTTATCCTGAGCGTTCCGATGCGCGGGATCGGCAAGCGTCTTTCTCGCCTTATGCCCAAAGCAAGCGAGCGCACAATCAATGTTTTAAGTTTGATTATTACATTGTTGCTTTTAGTCGCTATTATCGTGCTACTATGTGTCATTGCGATTCCTCAGCTCATAGCCTCCGTAAAAAGTATCATTTCTCTTATTAAAGAAAAGTGGCCCGACTGGGCAGCGGTGCTGCGCAATTATGGCTTTGATACCGCTGAGATCAGCGCATATCTCAACAAGTTGGATTGGAAAACCATTGCCGAGAAGGCAATGAACGGAGCAGGCGTAGTAATAGGCTCCGTTGTCAGTGTTGCCGGCTCTACAATATCTACTGTTGTCAACGCAGCCGTTTCGCTCGTGATCATGTTTTATGTTCTGGTTGGAAAGCAGGAACTTGGCAAACAAACAAGACGGGCGCTGTACGCTTATTGCAAAGAATCTGTCGCAGATAAGGTCTGCCATATCGCAAAGCTGTCTCACGATACCTATGCCAAATTTCTTTCAGGTCAATGTGTAGAGGTGCTGATACTTGGTACGCTGATTTTCCTTTCGTTTTCTATATTCCGGATCCCTTATGCCGGGCTGACGGCGGTTTTGACCGCAGCTTTTGCCTTTGTACCATACATTGGAGCGTTCTTGTCCTGTGCAATCGGTATGTTGCTGACTTTGCTGGCTGAGCCAAACAAGGTGATCCTATGCCTGATCGTCTATCAGGCGGCACAGTTCGTTGAAAACCAATTTATTTACCCTCATGTTGTGGGAAGCAGTGTCGGGCTATCTCCGTTTTGGACCTTGCTCGCCGTCCTTTTGGGCGGGAAGATGTTTGGCGTTTTAGGTATCATCTTCTTTATCCCGTTGATGGCGGTGATCTCACAATTACTGCATGAGAATATTGAACACCGTTTGGCTGTGCGGAAGCTAAAGAAAAACGACCTCATCCAAAAATCTGACTGAGCACTTCAACAAATGATATGGTTACGGCGCAGCCGAAAAAAGGTTGCGCCGTTCTTTTATTATGCTCGTTCTCTTAGATCCAAACGGGAATACTATGATCCTGAGCAAATTCCCTTTTGTTTCGTTTCAGTTTAGAAAAGGACATTATAATTTCTGCAAATCTGGATAAAAGGAAAGGTGCTGATGAAAAACGTTATCTTTAAGGGTATAAAGGCCTTGGCTATTCTGTTTGTGCTTTACATACTGATCAGCCTGATCGTCCCGCCGATATTCCAAAAAGAACCGATAGAGCTCGAAGGAGCCGAGTTCGCCGGTACAGGTGTGACAGAACGGGTTCTGTGTATTGACGATAACCGTGAAGCGCTTATCTGGCGTCTTCGACTGATAGACAGGGCCGAAAACGAGATCATTCTGTCAACATTCGATTTTCGGGTGGATAACAGCGGGAAAGATATGATAGCGGCCTTGAATGAGGCTGCCGAGCGTGGGGTGAATATCAAAATACTCGTTGACGGAATTTCCGGAGATATGTATTTGCGCTGCAACAGGCTGATCGGTGCATTGGCGGCTAATACGAATGTACAAATCAAGCTGTATAACCCCATCAATCTTATGACTCCTTGGAAAATCAATTACCGCCTGCACGACAAATACCTGATCGTGGATGGAAAGCAATACCTATTAGGCGGAAGAAACACAAACGATTTGTTCCTCGGAGAATATAAGGACAAGGAAGACCGCAACATTGACAGAGAAGTTTTGGTCTGCTCTGATGGGACGAACAGCTCGACCGAGGCCTTGACAGCATATTTTGCGAAGATATGGGATTTGCCCTGTAACAAGGAAATCTCCGGCAACCGGAGAAACCTCCAAAAGGCACAGGAAACGCTCCGAACGCATTATACAGAACTACAGGGATCGTATGCCGAGGCTTATTTGCCGGTGGATTTGGAAAGAGAGACGCTGGAAGCCAAAAGTATCACACTTCTCTCCAACCCAACCTCGCCGGAAAACAAAGCACCTGTACTCTGGGAGCAATTGAGCGGCATCATGAAGAACGGCGAAAGCATTTTGATTGAGACTCCTTATATTATCTGCAATAACGGTATGTATGAAACACTGGCAGGCTTCTGTGAGGGCGGTCGCCGGGTCCAAATCATGACCAATGCCATTGAAAGCGGAGCAAACCCCTTTGGCTGCACAGACTACCTGAACGAGAAGAAAAACATTCTTGCAACCGGCAGTGAGGTCTTTGAAGTGTCCTGCGGGCAGTCCCTGCATACCAAAACGATTTTGGTGGACGATCACATCAGTATGATCGGCTCCTATAATCTTGACCTGAGAAGCACCTATCTGGACACGGAGCTCATGCTGGTGATCGACTGCCCGGAGCTGAATCAATGCCTACGGGAAAACGCATCTGTCAAGGCAGAGCAAAGCAGACATGTGCTGCCCGATGGAACAGAGAACGAAGGGCCGGATTTTCAAGGAGAAATGCCGTTTTATAAGAAAGCCGGTTATTTCCTTTTACGACTCCTCACCGGCCTCTTCCGGTATCTGTTGTGAATGATCCGAATCCGGAGGTGCGTCTGTCTTAATCGGCGCACTAAAGATATCCCTTAGCAGAAAGGAAGTTGTAGTATGAAAAAGAATACAAAGAAAATCGTAACAGCGGCAGGAATCGCAGCCGGAACAGCTGCCGTTGCATCGCTGTACGCATATGTCACAATAAAAGCCCTGATCGATACAGCACTTGATCGGGAAATGCCAAAGGTGATGGAAAAAGCAGATAAGCGTATCTCCGGAGAGAAAAGCAGCGACGAGTTCACAAACCGGATGGAGAGTGCCTCTGAAAGCCTTGCCGTACAGCCGAATGAAACGGTTGAAATCATTGCTCATGACGGAGAAAAGCTCGTCGGACATTATTTTCCCTGCGAAAAGCCGGAAAGAGTGATTATTGCTTTCCACGGATGGCGTTCATCGTGGCATCGGGATTTTGGGATGATCTCCGATTTCTGGTACAAAAACAACTGCAGCGTGCTCTATGTTGAGCAGCGTGGGCAGAATAACAGCAGTGGCGAATATATGGGCTTCGGCCTTACCGAACGCTTTGACTGTCTGGACTGGCTGAATTGGGAGATTGAACGCTGCGGAAGCGATATTCCTGTTTACCTTGCCGGTGTTTCCATGGGGGCTACCACCGTACTGATGGCTGCCGGACTGCAGCTGCCGCCCAACGTACATGGGATCATGGCGGATTGCGGTTTTACATCGGCCAATGCGATATGGGAGCATATTGCTAAGGATAACCTCCACATTCGATTCGGCATACGCAGTGCGATTGCCGACAGGATGTGTCGTCGGAAAATACAGGTCGGCTCAAAGGAGCATTCGACGGTAGAAGCTCTTAAACATACCCATGTTCCCGTTATTCTTGTCCACGGCGCCGATGACCATTTTGTTCCGGTAGAGATGACCTACGAGAACTACACTGCCTGTACGGCACCGAAGGATTTGCTGATTGTTCCGGGTGCCGATCACGGTATGAGCTACTTTATGGAACCGGAAAAGTATGAAAATGCCGTAAAGGCGTTCTGGGCAAAATATGATAGACCGAGGTGCGAAGCATGAAATTCAATGATAAGCTGATTACTGCAATCGCAGCAATCGTTGTGGGTGTCCTGTTTATTGCGCTGAAAGGGGACGTGCTGAGTATTGCATTTACTGTTCTCGGCGCAGCGTTGATCGTTATGGGTATTCTGGACGCCGCAAAAAAAGACAGTAAAAGTGGCACTGTGAAAATTGTCGCCGGCCTTGTGACCGTGCTGCTCGGATGGACGCTTGTCAGTATCACGCTCTATATTGTGGCGGCATTGATGATCCTCTATTGCCTGATGAATTTGGTTTCCTCTTTGAAAACAGATGGCTATTCCATGAGTACTGTGCAAAAGCTTCGCACCTATGCAAAGCCGGTCATCGGTCTTGCTGCCGGCATCTGTCTCCTGCTGAACCAAGGCGGTACCGTCTCCTGGGTGTTCATCTTTACCGGTATTGTTTTCATCGCTGAGGGCATTATGATGCTTGCGGAATGCAAAAAATAACTCTCTGTTAAAAGGAGAGCACAAAATTGAATCTGAAACTGAAAGAAAAAATCAAAGAGTCACTCTCCGCCGTTCTTCCAATCACCGGAATTGTTCTGATGCTCAGTATTTTCTTGGTTCCGATGGAGCTTGGCAGCATTGTTATGTTCCTTACCGGAGCGGTCATGCTGATCGTCGGAATGGGATTTTTCCAGCTCGGCGCAGAGATGGCGATGACGCCGATCGGAGAAGGCGTCGGCGTGCAGATCTCGAAAATGAAAAAGCTTATAACGGTTTTGCTGACCGGCTTTGTTATGGGCGTCATCATTACCGTATCCGAGCCGGATCTGCAGGTCCTTGCCGGTCAGGTGCCCTCCGTTCCCAATGCCGTGCTGATTATGACGGTAGCAATCGGCGTCGGCTTGTTTCTTGCGCTGGCAATCGTCCGTATCCGCTATAAGATCAGCTTGCCCCTGCTGCTGATCATCTGCTATGCGGCGCTCATCCTTATATCGCTGTTCGTGCCGAAGGAGTTTCTGGCTGTGGCATTTGATTCGGGCGGCGTTACCACCGGTCCTATGACCGTACCGTTCATTATGGCAATGGGCGTCGGGCTTGCCTCTGTGCGGAGCGATAAAAATGCAGCCAGCGACAGCTTCGGATTGGTTGCGCTTTCCAGTGTCGGGCCGATTCTCGCCGTTTTGATCCTCGGTTGTTTCTACAAACCGACTGAGGCTGCGTATACGCTCACCGATGTGGCGACTGTCGTCACCACCCAGGATGTTGCCCGTGTGTTTGCACAAGGTCTACCGCTGTATGCCAAAGAAGTCCTTGTATCGCTGCTGCCGATCATTGCGGTGTTTCTGATTTTCCAAATGATGACCCGCCGTTACCAAAAGCGGCAGATCAAGCGCATTGCCGTTGGCTTTGCGTATACATACATCGGTCTGGTGCTGTTCCTTTGCGGAGCCAATGTCGGCTTTGCACCGCTCGGCTCCTATCTCGGCAAAGAGCTGACCGGGGTGTCCTTCCGTTGGATTTTGATCCCCATCGGTATGCTGATCGGTTATTATATCGTAAAGGCCGAACCTGCCATCCAAGTGCTGAACCATCAGGTAGAGACTGTTACAAACGGCGCTATCTCCGTAAAAATGATGAACCGCTGCATGTCGATCGGTGTAGCCGTGAGCGTGGGGCTGGCAATGCTTCGTGTTCTTACCGGGATCTCTATTCAATGGTTTGTGATCCCAGGATACCTCATCGCTCTGGTGCTGTCCCGTTTTGTTCCGGATATTTTTATCGGTATTGCATTTGACTCCGGCGGCGTCGCCAGCGGCCCGATGACCTCGACATTTCTGCTGCCTCTCAGCATCGGCGTTTGTGAGGCGCTTGGCGGAAATCTGATGACTGATGCGTTCGGCGTGGTTGCGCTGGTTGCTTTGACACCGCTGATCGCCATTCAGCTTATGGGTCTTGTATATAAACTGAAGACTGAAAAGAGGACATCGACGGGAACGGCTGAAATTGCCGACGATTGCGATGCGATCGTTGACCTTGAGGAGGGTGAGTAAAATGGATTATGAGAAAAAAGTATCTTTTCAGCTATTAACGCTGATCACCACGCCAAAGCTTGCCGAGAAGGCAGCGGAAATGTTCAAAAAGGGTGCACTGCCGCTGCAATATCGCTTCAATGCCGAAGGCACCGCCTCCAGCGAGATCATGGACATGCTCGGTCTCGGCAGCATCGATAAAAGCGTTTTGATCAGCATGATCCCGAAAGAACTATCCGATGTCCTGATGGATAAGTTGCGCTCGGAGCTGCAGTTAAACATGGCAAACAGCGGTATTGCATTTACGATCCCGCTGAACGGAGCAAACAACCTGATTTTGCGTATCCTTGCCCAGAATACGGGAAAGGAAGTATTGAATATCGGAGGAAAGGAAGAAAACAGTATGTCTGAAACAAAATACTCTCTTGTTGCGGCAATCGTGAACCGGGGCTTCAGCGGTGATGTGATGGAAACCGTTCGTGGTGCCGGTGCCAAAGGTGGCACTGTGATTCACAGTCGGCGCATCGGAAATGAGGATGTGACCAACTTTTGGGGCTTGAGCGTCCAGGACGAAAAGGAAATCGTTCTGATTCTGACGGAGTCCGCAAACAAGGTGGCGCTTATGAAGTGTATCGGAGAAAGCTGCGGTATGCACAGTGAGGCGCAGGGGATTGTCATGTCCATGCCGATAGATTCCGTCGCCGGCATTTAAGTACGCAGATCGGAGAAATGCTATGTACTGGAATGATTATATATGGTTTATAACCGCTATGCTGTTTTGCACCTTATTTTCTGCGATTGCAAGCGGAAAGGTTCATTCGGCATTTTCAAAATACTCTAAAGTCCGGTGCCGTTCGGGAAAGACCGGATATGATACCGTCGCCCAATTATTGTGGTCGAATCGGGTAAACGGAATATCCGTCGGGCGTGTAAAAGGAAACCTGAGCGACCACTATGACCCGAGAAGAGGCGTTGTCAATCTTTCCGAAAGCACTTACGGCAACAGCTCGGTGGCATCCGTAGCTGTTGCTGCCCACGAAATGGGACATGTCATGCAGAAACAGGAAGGCTATTGGTTTTACAGATTCCGCACAGCACTGGTTTCTGTAGTGAATTTCGGATCAAGGCTGGCATTGCCATTGGTGTTGATCGGGCTTTTGCTTGACGCCTTTGTGATCAGTGCCGATCCTGAGATGGGATTTCACATCGCAATGATCGGCGTGATTTTGTACGGAACATCCTTCCTTTTTACTTTAGTTACGCTGCCGGTAGAGATCAATGCAAGCCGCCGTGCAGGAAAAATGCTTTTGCAGGAAGGAATACTGACGACAGATGAGATGCCGGGAGCAAAGAAAGTACTGTCCGCTGCTGCTCTCACTTACCTGGCTTCACTTATGACTTCTCTCGTTTATTTTCTGCGCTTTTTCCTCTATGTTTTAACCTTATTCGGCAGACGCAACGACAGGATGTAACCGGCGGAGGAAAGCGTGATTATAGAATGAGCAATATTTTGCTGTTGGATAGAAATATAGACGAGGCAGAGAGGATAAGCAGCTATTTTGAAGCGAGAAGTTATGCAGTCATAGTATGGATCATCGTCTGATACCCACAGCAGGGGCAGAGAGACGGAACCAGCACTTCCATTGAAAAATCTCCACGGTCAAGGTTTTCTTCGACCTGAGGGATGATCATGTTCCGCTTACTCACCAGAATGCGGTTGCCCGGCATCAACTCAAGCCCCTCAATAAAAGAGAGGTTGTGCAGCGTTGCACGGGACACCTCGCATCCGTCGATCTCTACCGTGTCAAAAACAGCTACCGGAGAGATCTCACCGGAACGGGTCGGCGTCCACTCAATGTGGTCGAGCCTTGTTTCAAAGAGCTCGTCTTCAAACTTAAAGGCAAGACCATCCTTGAAATGGTGCCCTGTCCGTCCGCAGGTGCGGGAGTAGGAAATGGAGTCATAGGTCATGACCAGTCCGTCGATCGGCAGATCTTCCTCGGCCGCTTTGTCCCGCAGTACCTTAATGTGCAGATCCATCATATCGTTATTTGCCGTTGCAAACTGAATAGAGCGCACTCTGCCGAAGCCGAATTCAGTGAGCTTTGCCAGCTTCATGCGTTTGCTGTCCGTCTCGGCCTCGATCTCCGGCAGTCCCTCTATGACCGCAAAGGGCAAAAAGTGGACGCACCGCTTGGCGCATACCGCAGAATTGTAAGCACGGACGGAGCCAGCGGCAAGATTGCGGCTGTTTCGGTACGGCTTTCCCGTACTGTCAACCAGCTTTTGGCGCAGCCGTTCAAAGTCGTTACAGTGAATAAAACTCTCACCGGCAACGACCAGTCTTTCCTTGTACGGGATCTGCACCGGTATTCCTTCGATGGCTTCGGCGTTGTGGGTAATATCCTCACCGATGTCGCCGTCGCCCCGGGTAGAGAGCCGTTGCAGAAGGCCGCCCTCATAAATGATCTCGGTCGTCAGTCCGTCCAGCTTCAGTGAGAAATCCACTGTGCGGCCGTCCTGAAATGCAAGCAGCTCGCTTATCAGCTTTGTCTTATCCAGCGATAACAGCGGAATATCGTGCTTTGCCTGCGGCAGCCTCGACACAACGGGGTAGCCCACGGTCTGCGTCGGTGAATTGGACATCACCACGCCGGTTTCTTCCTCCAGTTCAGTCAGCTCATCAAAGAGCCGGTCATATACAGCGTCCGATACTGACGGAGCATTTTGGTTGTAATACTCGTCCCGATATGTATTGAGCCGGGCGGTCAGTTCACGCTGCCGTATCAATCTTTCTTTCATTCTATATCATCCTTTCTCGTTATGCTGCCCGTTCAAGAGCAGGTGCGTATAGCACATTTTCTTTCCAGCTTTCGATAAATCTCTTCACCTTGGGCGGCGGGACAACGTTGTTCTGGATCCTTGCCTGAATGACATCCCCATGCTTCACCTCTACCGTACAATACGGCTTTTTCGGTGCGGACGCTTTTCGGATGAAAAGGATCGTGGTATTATTTTTTACCACATCTTTCACATAGCGTCCGACACAGTGGTGCAGTTTATCGCCCTCCTGTGTGATCTCTTTTGCGGAATGCGGAGGAATAACAACAAACCCCATTTGGGTGTATCCGTAACGGTGCTGCAATCCCTCAAACATTTTGGCAATTCTCCGATCATACGCCTGCGACACATCATTTCGGGACATATCATTTACCCGGTCATGCTCCGCCTTCAAATCATTCGGAAACAGGACAAAGCTGCTTTTCATATCGTGCTCCAATAGTTCGCACATACAAAGGTAATCCTTATAGTCGGACATCATCTCACGCATGGAATAATAACCGGGGGCGTAATAAGAGGTCTTTCGGTGTGTGGCAAACTGTTCCGTAGCATACCGCATCAGCTTATGGGGCGTCATATAGCGCAAGGGAACCGTAATATACGCTTCCTCTCCGATGTCGTTTTTGCTGCACCATTTCATCAGTTCCAGATCCGGTCGGATATTATCCCGCAGAAATGCTTTGATCATCGTAAGCTGGTTCGGCCCGGGGTCGATTGTCTGCAAAAGCGGTATATATTTTTTACCGACACCCAAAACCTCTGTTACGGTTTTGCCCTTGCTGTTGAGCACGCTGTCGTCATAGTAACGAGCCCCGCCTATATCGCCGTAAGCAACATAGGTTGCGAGACGATAGAGCTTCAGCTTTACCAAATACTCCAGCATAGGATAGCGTAAATACTTCTGCAGATACTGCCCGGCATACAAAGGCGTGGGATCTCCTGCATAATATTCCTTCAGTGCGGAATACTGCCACGGCGTTCCTTTCAGTTCACTGTCCAGATTCCGATGATAGAGATAACCGCAGCAGTCTGCCTCAAAATTGTAGTACCACCGGCTGAATACCGGCCTGTCGCCCGGATGCCACGGTGTAATGCGATCCCGGGAATAACCGTAATAGTAGCTTTCACTGGCTATGATCTTGCTGCCGTCCCATTGAAGAAACAACCGTGCGTTTTCATAAACATGAAACTCCGACGTGTCGCTTTTCGGATAACGGCGATAGGCTTTTACGAAACGAATGATCATTTCGTTGCTACCCAGCCGCTGAATAACCTGTGCAGTAGAACGGTCAACTATATATCCGCGGCGCCCACGGCTCTTAAAGGTGATTTTCCTCTTGCAGTGTGGGCAAACGCCTTCGCCGTTGTGCTTGGCTTCAGCGACCGATACATTATGCTTGCAGGCAGTACAGTATGCGTTTTTCGGCGCTTTTCCCTTGGCATAATCATAGAAGATATAATGCGGCAGGGTCTCTCTGTGCATAAAGCCTTTGATGTCCCTGGGTAATGCGCCTACCGGTTTCATCCGCTCGATAATCCTGCGCTGCTTTTTCAGTTCATTTTCCCGTTGCTTTTTCCGCAGCAGATCCAACTGAAACAGGCAGAGGCTTTCAAATCCTTTTTGCTTTTCGGACTGACAATATCTCGTGACCCGTCTCTCGTCGGCCTGGGAATAGAAAGAGCATTTGTCCCTGAAAAAGTAATCCTTTCCGAGGTTCTCAAACATAGACTGCTGCCAGCGTGTGCCTTTATCATCGGTGCATAAGGTGATATAGCCGCCTTTCTGCTGAAACATTGTCCAACGAGGGGTATGATTTCCGGCCAGCACACTTTCCTTTGCGTAGATATACAGTACCAGCGTGCGCTGATGGTCGATGTTTTTGATCGCCGTGCGCACCACATACTTCACCTGATCGGCACAGAAAATGCCGTTTTTCGGGTTAGGACTGTTGCTCGGTATTGCAAATTTGCGCAAGACTCTTTTATTCATCATGCGCCCACCTCAAACAAATTCATCTGCGTGCTATCGTTCGGGTGATCCTCTGCCGGCGGCTCCTTTAGGGGAGCCGACTTTTTCTTGTCGGCTTTCTTATTGGATCTCGGAGCCGGCTTTCCGGGATAGGGCTTCGGAACGAATTTTTCCTCCTTTTCCTTGTCTTCCTCTGCGTCCATATCCATAAAGTATTCTTCGGCCCAGAGATAGCACATATCATCTGGCACATCACAGCCATAACCGCCTGCGATCGGCTTTTCGTCGTTGTCCTTCATTTCCTGCTCGGCAAACTCCTTGGCTTTGCGGGTAATGTAACGGAAACAACGGATCATATTCTTGCGGGGGTGCATGACCTGCCGGGCAAACTCCGGTTCGCTGAGGCACTTAGTCTGAATATGCTCGGTCACGCATTGCTTCATATTGCGGCGGGTCAGTCGCTCGGCGTCATCACCGACACGCTTCATCGAAGCTATCATGACCTCATCATCACCCATAGCTACGGCGTTTTCCCAGGCAGCCTGTTCAGCTTCGGCTTTTTTGCGCTGTTTTTGCTCCCATTCGGCTTTGCGCTTGGCTTCGGCCTCCTCGTGAGCACGGCGCTTTTCGTCCTCGGCTGCAGTATCCTGCATTCGCTGAAGCACTTCCTGTGCAGCTTCGGCTTCCGCCTGCTGCCGCTGATCATCTCTTTGTTCCGCGATAGTCGCCAGATCGGCGCCTTTTTTCAATTCCGTATTGTTGGTATCAACACTCATAAAATGTTCCTCCTATAAAAATAGGGATACAGCGCAGTTTTACCCACGCTGTATCCCATTCTTGACCTATAGCCGTTTCCGGCTGTTCCTATTTCTTTGCGAGCATCGGAGAAAACTTCACCGGACAAAAACCGTCTGTGTCACGGTAGAAATAACGCCGTCCCGTGTCGTCATACAGTTCTATCACATCGGATGGGGCGACACTCCTGCCACGGTAATCCTTCGGCAGAACATCTCCGAAAAGCTCGGCAATGCGTGTGAGCCGCCCTGTATCACTCTCCGTTTCCTCACAATGCAGCATACCGTCATGTATCAGACTATATTGCGCCGCCGGCGGGTATTCGTGACCTGCTTTTTGCAGTTCTTTTATTCCGCCGAAGGCAAAGGGAATGACCTTGTAAAGACTGACCTCCAACTGGTATATCCGAAACCGTTGCTCCTGCCTTTGCGACAGCAACCGACCTTCAAACTCGTCGGAGCTTCTGACGAATAAAGAATACTCTTCCTCCGTCAGTCCGAGATATTCATGCAGTTCGCACGCACATTCCGTGCTTTCGTGCCACTGTGCAATATCATCGTCGATCGCATCAAAGTCACAAAGACCGTACATAAATCTTTGCCTGAAATTCTTCCTGCTATCCTCCTTTGTGTGGGCATTTCGCTTTAAGGCAAGCTGCCAGTCGTCAACGCCCTTATAATTCGGATTCCAGTTAAGTCCACGGCACACCATGCCGTATTTCCTTGCCAATTCGTGCAGCTTCAAGGCGCCCTTGCAGGCTGCTTCATTCCGATATTTGTCCATATCCTCCGATTCAATAATCGTATGCGTACCGTTCTCCGCCAGTTCTTTCAGCAGAAACTCCAGCTGCGCCATATTGTTGACGCCGGCCGTAGCGGCAAAGGAACGGTTCATCAGATAATGGGCAATGTCGGATTTCAAAAGTCCTTCCGTCACATAGACCACGCCTGCATTCGGATCACCGACAAAATGCGCAGGGCTTCCGGAGGAGGTGCCTTTCGGCTTACCGGCAGACGAAAACCAGATGTATTTGGCTCCGTCCTTTTCCGGTGGATCATCCTCATTCTTCAGCGGCACATCCAAACGGATCTGAAAGCCGCTGATAAGACCTTGCCTTGTCCGTGCTGGGATCATAATGCCGGCGGTATAGGTGGAGCTTGCAATCGTCCACTGACCGTCTTTTTGATAAAATCCCGGCACGCCATCCAGCTGATGCCCGTTTTGCAGAAGCCGGTTTGCCAATGAACGGCACATATAGAAGGGAGGCATACTCTTGTAGCCCAACCTCTCAATCTGTTCGTCCGGCAAGCCTCTGACCGTTTGCAGATGCGCACGGTGCTCCTTGGATAGCGTCAGCATAGCAAGAAGTGCGGTATAGGTTTTATGGCGCACGGCAATATCGGCAACAGGCGCAGCTTCGGCGGGCGTTTCCTTCGGCTTATCCGGGTACTTGACCGCATGATCCGAAAGGTTTACTCCGTTGAGCAGCGCATCGCTGATTTCCCGATAGGCAGCGCTCGTACTGATGCTATGCACCTTTGCGTATAAAGCCAGCATACCGCCGCTTTCATCGCAGTAATTGCACCGCCAGGTATCGGTCTGCGTGTTGATGTGCATTTTCCCTCGCTTGTCATTACAGATAGGACAATCCACATAAAACCCTTGCGGGCTCGGCCGCCGTATCCGCAAGTGAAGCAGTTCCGCCACATCCGTTATGTCGAACGGAAAATCATGCGGCTGGCTCATGAACAAGCCTCCTTTCTAAAGAAATATCGGTGAAAGTCAGCTTGCTCTCTGCATTTCATCCAAAGATGCCTGCATAATCGTTGCTGCCGCACGAAGAATGTTATCATTGCCGGAATAGCCGTTGATGTACCATTTCAGGCTCGCAGGGCGGCGGTCAGCTACTTGCGACATTGCCCAGCCCTTGCAGGTGCCAAGCGGCACGATCACATTGCCGGCTTCTTCGTAGGTCATCATGGAGCAGATCGCATCGACCGGCATATCCGCAGAATAAGTCGGCGCTGCCGTATCGGTATCGGCGGTTTCTTCCTCAATTTCTTCACCCTCGGCTTCTTCCGTGACCGGAGCCAAAGGTTCCATGACCTCTGCGGTCGGAACTTCTGCAACGGTTTCCTGAACAGCCAGGGCTTCCTGCGCAGGCTCGTTGTTCACTTCTGTAGCTACCTCAGCAACCGTAACCGGTGCTGCTGGGGTGACTTGCTCCGTCGTAGCGGTTTCCGCTACTGTCGTCTGCTCTTTGACGGTTTCGGCTGCTTTCTCTGCGTTCACTGCAGGTGCGGCAGCAGAAAACTGCACGCCAAATCCAGCGTCCGATAATGCCTGGTCGATGGCAGCGTGCTGCGCCGACTCAATATACAGACCGCCCAGAGTGGCTTTCGCCTCTCTTTGGGCAATGAAGCTGGATCTCGGCTGTGCGTCGTTCTTGTCGAAATACACACGGGCCTCGATGATCGCCAGCTGATCCGTAATCTTGAGGGAGGACAGCTTGATCCTGCCGTTCGGATATTTCAGGCGGAACCAGAGCTTTTTGTATTTGAGGTCAAGAACCTTTTCGCCCTTGGTCGTTCTGCGCAGAAATTTGAGCGGGTCAAAGCCCTGCACCTTGTTCAGTTCGGAAACCACAGGGACAGATTCATACATCGTTGCACTTTGATTTGTATTCATACGGGAAATCTCCTTTCATAAATAAACACGAAGCACTCCTGCACTTTTCTGCAAGCCGCTTCGTATCAACTGACCTTTTTCAATTCATTTTGGCGGGTAAAGGCTTTCAGATATTTGCCGATACGCTCGCCAAGCTGCGTATTTCGTTTTCCGGTGGCCTTTTTGAGAATCGCCATGATCAGCGTTTTCTTCTGACCGACCGGGATGACCTGCTCCTTCGCACGGGTGATCGCCGTGTAGACGATGTTCCGATTCAGCATAATGTAATGGCTGCGAAGAATAGGCATGATTACAATATCAAATTCCGAGCCCATCGCCTTATGCACGGTAGTCGCATAAGCCAATTCCATATGGCTCATTTCTTCCATACCGTATTCGGCAATGCGGTCGCCGGAAAATTCAATCGTCACGTCCATTTCATTCTTTGCATTGCGCCCCATTTTGCGAATATAGCCGATGTCACCGTTGGACGCCTTCGCATTGTTTTTCGTCTGCATCACCTTGTCGCCCACACGGAAGTAGTGGCTGCCGACCTTCAGATCGGCAAACTCATCTCTCGCCGGATTGACAAGCTCACGGATGGCGGCGTTAAGCTGCTCGACCGAAGCCGGCCCTTCCGAACGGAACGGGGAGAGTATCTGCACCTTTTCAATTCCGTGCAAAGCGACCTGTTCACAGAAGATCCTGCAAATAAGGTCAGCGGCTTCCTCCTGCGTCTGGCACTTTACAAACTGAAAATCTTCGCCGTACTGAAGGTCGATATTTGCCTCATTGATGCGCTTTGCGTTATAGGCAATGAGACTTCCTTTTTTCTGACGGAAGATCTCGTTGAGCACCGTAACGGGGATAAGTCCGCTGTCAATCAGCTCACGGAAGACATCACCGGCACCCACGCTTTGCAGCTGGTCCACATCACCGACCAGGATAACTCTCGTACCCATACGGACACGGCTGAAGAACTGCCTTGCCAGCCACATATCGATCATGGAGCTTTCGTCCACGATGATGAGGTCGGCGTCAAGCGGTTCTTTTTGCTTATCCTTTTGGATCGGTCCACTGTCGCCCAGAAGCCCTAAAAGGCTGTGCAGCGTTTTGGCGTCGTTTCTACCCGTGCTTTCTGCCATTCTTCGGCTGGCTCGTCCGGTCGGAGCGGCAAGCAAGATCTTCCCTTTGGGGTAGAGCATCTGAAAGACCTCTATGATCGCCCGCAAGACTGTGGTTTTACCGGTACCGGGAGAGCCTGTGATGATAGACAGATTACTGCGAAAAGCCATATACACCGCCTCGCTTTGCCTTTGTGAAAGGGCAAGACCGAGGTTTTTGCGGACATATTCGAGTGATTCGGATATATCCAGCGTGACCGGCGGTACAGCCAGCATTTCCGCAATTTTCCGGGCGGTTTCATCCTCCTGCACGAAAACATTGCTCTGATAGATGTTGCCGTTGCTTGAAACGATCTCACCCTTGAGGATCATATCCTGAACAACGGCGTCCACTTCCTCGGGCGTGACCTTGACCTGTCCATCGGTAATATTCTCATTGAGCAGCTTCACACCCGTTTTCGCAAGCGCATCTTCTTCCAGAAAAAGATGGCCTTTTTCGTTGCGCCCCGTATCCAATGCCGCAAATACGGCGCCGTGGATCCGCATAGGAGAATTCAGCGGCAGATCGCCCTTGCGGACGATGGCATCGACTCTCTTAAATCCGAATCCGGATACCTGGCACAATTCATAGGGGTTCTTTTGCAGAATGTCTACGCTGCGGGAGCCGAAATGCTCATAAATCTTCATGGCCGTTACCGGCGTGACATTAAATGGGGTCAGCAGGATCATCAGATCCCGCACGCACCGGCTTTCCGCATAGGAGGCTTTGATGTCCTCCAGCTTATCCGGGGTGATTCCTCGAATCTCCAGCAGTCGCTCCGGCTCGTTTTCCAGCACACGCAATGCGTCGGCACCGAAGCGGTTTACGATCAATGCGGCAGTCTTTTCACCGACGCCTTTGATCAGCCGGGAGGAAAGATAACCGTATACGCCCTCTTTGGTCTGCGGCACGATCTCCTCGCACTTATCGACCTGCAGCTGAACACCGTGTTTTCCGTTCTCCCATTCGCCGTCCAGGATCATGCTCACCTTATCGGTTTGAGGCAATTCATACCCGACGGCGATAAACCGGATCATATTGTCCCGGTGATGGTAAGCACTTCGTGCCTGCTGCGGTACGCTTTGGTCGGAGGTTTTCACGCTGATAATGCAATACTTATTGCTCGGATTATAGAAGATCGTCCGGTCATAAGTCCCGACATACCCCACGGTTCACCACTCCTTTCTCGTTTTCTTTCTGTGCATCGTTTTTCATCTGCACCATCCTTTCTTCCGTTTATGCCGCCTCGTCAAATTTGCGCTTTACATAGAAGCGGCGGCTTTCCGATACCGTCACATAATCCTCATAAATATCGGGATGCTGTGCTTTCAGCCGTATCAGATTTTCCTTGCCGATGTCGGGCTTTCTCGTAGGCTTGTAGCTGATGGAATAGGAAACGCCGCCGCTGTTTGCCGTAGCCGTGCAGCTTCGTCCCATTTCCGCCACAATGCGCCCTTGCAGCCGTTTCATCTCGTTTTCGACCCGCTTGACCTCACGGTTCAATTCCGACTTTTCCGCCTGCAGCTCGGTATAGCGCACCAGACTGCTTGCCAGCGGCACACTCAGCTCGATCTCAGGGGCGTTTTCGTCGGCAGGGCCGAAGTGACGCCGAACGCTTTCAAGCGTCAGCTCACCGTCCTCTGTGTACGGCGGCGGTGTCTGTGTCAGAACATGGTAGTTCCAGAAGTTGCCCTCCAGAGCGATCATTTCCGCCTCGTAATCCGGGTCACGCTCAATGTGCCGGATGATGACTTCATTTTCGTTATTGCCGTAAAGGCAGCAGAAGTACACCTCATCCATATTCATCACGCACATATAATGGCGGCCCTGGATCTCGTAGTTGACGGGAACGATCTCCTGTCCGTCGCACCACCAATGATCCTTGGCGTTGTAGTTTGTGGTCTTGATCTCAAGGATCGCCGTTTTGCCGTTTGGCAATCGGATGAAGTAATCAATGTCTGCCAGCATATAGGTGTAGACCGGGTGATAAAACATCTTCTTCACCTGATAGATCTCAAAACCTGTTTTCACATGGAAAATCTCAGCGACCAGATCCTCAAGCAAATGCCCGACCTTCTTTTGCACCCAGTTGCTTTCGCCGTCCTCATACGATACGACTTTGAGTTTGTCGTAGTAGAGGTCGCGGGCGGTCGCAAATGGGGACACACCTAAAATGGCAGCGGCGTCACTTCCGCCGATTCCTCTGCGGCGATATTCCAGCCATTCCTCCTCCGGCAGATCTGCCGTGTCAACCAAAACCAGCGGTTCGTAGGTACTCGTTGTGTTCGGCATATTATGCACCTCGATTCTGAGGCTGATAAAGCCTTGTGCGAGAGACATATACCGTTTTCAGCGGGTACTTTGCAAGCTTTCTTGCCTCCTTTCTTTTTACCTGCTGCTTGAACACAGCAGGTCTGGACACTCTTCTGTGCGAGTGCCGATGGGTTCGTCTTTTCATTCGATTTCCGCCTTTCTAAAAATGTATTCCAAAAGCACGAAGGCTTTTTGGGCATAAAAAAAGCGAGAACAACAGCCGATGCCTTTTCAGGCATTCATGTCCGTAATGAATTACGAACAGGTGTCATTCTCGCAGAGGATATAAATATCCTTAAAAAATAAAAAATGCCAGTACATAACCGGCCTCACGGCACAGTTATACTACTGACATACTGCAAACTTAACGATATGTGCAATGCAGAAGCGTACTGCTGGTCCTTACGGACAACGCACAAAAATCAATTACAGAAGAAGTATAGCACAATATATCGTGTTTGTCAAGAATTTAGAAACTATATATAGTTATGCGGGTGGCAATACGGAAAAGGAAATTTCGCTTTTTTGAATTTTGATTGCAGAAAAGGCGGGTATACCCCCGTGTTTATTAGTGAACGGATAGAGGAAGAAGCTCTATCCGCTTATGCACCTTGAAAACCGAATATCCTTCCGCCGGGAGTTATACAGGATCTGCGGACAGTATGCCACGATGATCGATTCGGAGCGTGCCCACAGAAGAATTGCCGTATAGCGGCAGCCTGCCAATACGCGGCTGAAATGGGCGCAGGAAATGGCCCGGCGGACAGGCGTTTTTAATTTGAACACAAACTAAATATAAATATATGCGGACAGCCCCACACGGGATCTTTTGCGAAAAGTAGTATAATGACAATATCGCAAGGATACTCCATTGCTGCAGGCTGTCAGAAAGGAGGAAAACATGGCGGAATACAAACCGACAGCATTACAGACGAGCAAAAGATACTTGACAGCAACGGATGTTGCCGAATTACTCGGTGTTTCCCGCAGTACGGCATACCGCATTATCAAGCGGCTTAACAGTGAACTGGAAAAAGCCGGAAAGCTGACTGTGGCGGGCAAGGTATCTGCCAAATATTTTTACGAGAATACCTACCTGTAAGTGACGAGGGAAACCGTATCCGGGCGATGAAACTTTTACAGATCGGAGGTGAAATCATTGCCGACCTACAAAGACGAAAAGACAGGGTTATGGTACTGTAAATTTGTTTACACAGATTGGACAGGCACCAAAAAGCAGAAAAAGAAGAAAGGTTTTCGCCTGCAAAAAGAGGCCAAGCAGTATGAACTGGATTTTCTGAGCAAGACATCAAATTCCTGCGATATGCTTTTTAGTGATATGGTAGAGATCTATATGGATGACTGCAAAGCCAGAATCAGACCGACTACCTACAAAGGGAAAGAGGACATCATTGCGGTACATATTATGCCGTATTTCAAGAATTTGAAAGTCAATGAGATCCAGCCGATGAATGTGCGTCGCTGGCAAACCGAGCTGATGAACAATCAGAAGAATTATAAGCCAACCTATCTGAGAACTCTGAACAGCCAGTTGTCTGCGATTTTCAATTTTGCAGTCAAGTATTACGGCCTCGGCAGCAATCCGGTACAAAAAAGCGGAACTATCGGTAAAAAGAATTCTGGCTTGGAACAGATCTGGACAGCGGACGAATTCAAGATTTTTATTGATGCTGTCAGTGATAAGCTGCAGTCCAAGGTCATCTTTAATCTGCTTTACTGGACAGGAATGCGATCCGGAGAAATGCTAGCTTTGACCCTGAACGATTTCGACTTTGAGGAACGGACGGTTTCCATTACAAAAAACTATGCGCGTATAGACGGCGAGGACTTATTCCTTGACCCAAAGACGCCAAAAAGCAATCGCAAAATTACCTTGCCGCAATTCGTTTGCGATTTGGTAAAGGATTATGCCGACAGATTGTACGGCTACGATCCGTCAGATAGACTGTTTGAAGTAACAAAGCATTATTTGAAGCACGAAATGGAAAGGGGCTGCAAGAAGACCGGACTCCGGGAGATACGGGTGCACGATCTTCGTCACAGCCACGCCAGCTTGCTGATTGAACTCGGTTTTGCACCGCTGCTGATCAGCGAACGCCTCGGGCATGAGAGCGTAACGACAACTTTGGAGATTTATTCCCACCTGTACCCGACAAAACACGGGGAAGTTGCAGACCGCTTGGAGGCTTTCGCATAAATTTTTCGTGTACCCGCCGTGTACCTTTCATGTACCCGGAGCAAAAAAGAAACCCGAAAACCCTTGAAAATAAAGGGTTTTCGGGTAAGTGGCGATTACTCCCACTCAATAGTTGCCGGGGGTTTGGAGGTGATATCGTAGACGATGCGGTTGACGCCTTTTACCTCGTTTACTATGCGGCGCGACGCAGAGTCGAGCACATCGTACGGGATGCGTGCCCAGTCAGCCGTCATGAAATCGGCTGTTGTGACGGCACGCAGCGCTATAGTGTAATCATAGGTCCTACCGTCGCCCATGACGCCGACGCTTCTCATGTCGGTCAGCACGGCAAAGTACTGGCTCAGATCGCGGTCTATGCCTGCTTTGGCACATTCGTCACGGAATATCGCGTCCGCATCCTGAAGAAGCGCTATCTTCTCGGGCGTTATGGCGCCGATTATCCTGACGCCCAGTCCCGGTCCCGGGAATGGCTGGCGGTAGACCATGTTTTCCGGCATGCCGAGTTCGAGACCGACCTTTCTGACCTCGTCCTTGAACAGGTCGCGCAGCGGTTCGATTATCTCGTCAAAATCAACGTGGTCGGGCAGTCCGCCGACGTTGTGGTGGCTCTTGATAACAGCCGCGTCGCCCACGCCGCTCTCGATGACATCCGGGTATATCGTGCCCTGAACAAGGTAGTCCACCTTGCCTATTTTCTTGGCTTCCGCTTCGAACACCCTTATAAATTCCTCGCCTATTATCTTGCGCTTGTGCTCGGGCTCGGTAACGCCGGCGAGCTTTGACAAAAACTGTTCGCTTGCGTCGACCGCTTTGAGATCTATATCATATTTTCCACCGAAAAGCTCCACAACCTGCTTTGCCTCGTTTTTGCGGAGAAGTCCGTGATCGACAAAAATGCAGGTCAGCTTATCGCCCACAGCCTTGTGCAGCAGCAGTGCCGCGACCGACGAGTCAACGCCGCCCGACAGCGCGCAGAGCACACGCTTGTCGCCTATGCGCTCCTTGAGCGAAGCGACCGTGCGCTCGGTAAATGACGACATGGTCCAGTCGCCGTTACATCCGCAGACCTCAAACAGGAAGTTTCTGATCATCTTTGAGCCGAGCGGAGTATGCATGACCTCGGGGTGGAACTGTACGGCGTAGAGCCTGCGGCTCATATCCTCCATGGCGGCTACGGGGCAGCCCTCGGTCCTGCCGCTTATCCTGAAGCCGAGCGGTATCTGATTTATATAATCGGTATGGCTCATCCAGCAGGTGGTATGCGCCGGCATGTCGCCGAACAGCTTGCTCGAGCCGTCGACCGTGAGGCTTACCTTGCCGTATTCGCTGTTGCCGGCTTCGACCTTGCCGCCAAGCATGAATGTCATGAGCTGAGCGCCGTAGCAGATGCCCAGCACAGGTATGCCGAGCTCAAACAGCTCCTTTGAATAAAGACAGGCATTTTCGCCGTATACGCTTTTTGGACCTCCGGTAAGTATTATACCTTTATATCCTGCCGCTTTTATTTCTTCAATGGGCGCCGTATAGGGGCGTATTTCCGAATAAACGCAGCATTCGCGCACGCGTCTTGCGATCAGCTGATTATACTGTCCGCCGAAATCCAGCACAAGAACCTTTTCCATATAGGAATGACCTCCGATATCAAATTTTGAGAACTATATTATTATAATACAAACCGCCCCTTTTGTCTATCGAAAAGAGGCGGTTTTCAAAAATTCTTGTAACTTTACTAAATTTGCGGTCCTGTTTTGCTATTCAACTGTTACAGATTTCGCAAGATTGCGCGGTTTGTCGATGTCGCAGCCGTTTTCCTTTGCGACATAGTAGGCGTAGAACTGCAGCGGTATGACCTCGACCGACGCCAAAAACAGCGGATCCACCTTCGGCACAAACAAAACGTCGTCCGCCTCGGTGAATATGTGGCGGTTGCCTTCGGGCGCTACGCCGAGCACAACGGCGCCTCTCGCTCTTACCTCCTTGATGTTGCTCATGGTCTTTTCAAAAAGAGGCTCGTAGCAGGCGAGGGCTATGACCAGATGCCCGTCGTCAATGAGGGATATCGTACCGTGCTTCAGCTCTCCGGCTGCGTATGCCTCGGAATGGAGGTAGGATATCTCTTTCAGCTTCAAAGAGCCTTCCATTGCGACCGCATAATCGACATTTCTGCCTATGAAGAAAAGCGAACGGTGCCTGTGATATTTTTTTGCAAGCTCAGGTATGTTTTTGTTGCCGTCTATCGCTGCCTGCATTATTTTCGGCAGCCCACAAAGCTCGGAAATATATTTTTTATATTCCTCGTCCGCTATTTTTCCGAGCACCTTTGCGGCGTAAACGGCAAACAGATAAAGCACGGCAAGCTGGGTGGTGTAGCCCTTTGTGGTCGCAACGGCGATCTCGGGACCGGCACGGGTGTAGAGCACGTCGTCAGACAGCTTTGCAATGGTGCTGCCCACAACGTTTACTATCGACAGCACATATGCTCCGCGCTTTTTGCACTCCTTCATTGCCGCTATGGTATCGGCTGTTTCGCCCGACTGGCTTATAACTATAAGCAGCGTTTTTTCGTTTACCACCGGGTCGCGGTAACGCAGCTCCGACGCAAGATCGACCTCGACCGGTATCCTCAGCAGCTTTTCTATCATGTACCTTGCCGCCTGACCGGCATATGACGCCGAGCCGCAGGCGGTTATGACTATGCGGTCAAAGCCTGCAAGGCGTTCCTTTGTAAGATCGGTCTCGTCGAACACGATGTCTCCGTTTTTAATGCGCGACATTATGGTCAGCTCGGCAGCCTTGGGCTGCTCCATCATTTCCTTCATCATGAAGTGATCGTAGCCGTCCTTTTCGGCGACCTCGATATCCCATGTTATACGGGTGACCGGTCTTTCCTGCGGCTCACCGTTTTCGGAATAAACATTTACCTTAGACGGGGTTATGACAGCCATGTCGCCTTCCTCAAGATAGATCACCTTTCTTGTGTATGACACAAGTGCGGTAACGTCCGACGCTATAAAGTTTTCGCCCTTTCCGACGCCTATTATAAGAGGGCTCGAACGCCTGACCGCGATGAGCATGTCGGGACAGTCGGAGCAGAGGATGCCGAACGCATATGTTCCGCGGAGCCTTGAAACGGCGGCTCTTACTGCACCCGGAAAGTCGTGCTGCTCTTTATAATACACGGCTATCAGCTGAGACACTATCTCGGTGTCGGTCTCGCTCTTGAATTTTACGCCCTTTGCCTCAAGCTCCTGGCGCAGCGGTATATAATTTTCTATGATCCCGTTGTGAACGATGGCAATTTTGCCGTCGCTGCTCAGATGGGGATGCGCGTTTGTGTCAGACGGCGCGCCGTGGGTCGCCCAGCGGGTATGGCCTATGCCTGTGCGACCCAAAACGGCATTTCCGCCGTCGGTTTTTTCCGATATGGTCTTGACCCTTCCGGTGGTCTTGCTGACCGAAAATTTTCCGCCGTAAAGAACGGCGATGCCAGCCGAGTCATAGCCGCGGTATTCAAGCCTTGAAAGACCGTCGAGCAGTATCGGCGCGGCGTTGCGCTTGCCTGTAAAACCTACTATTCCACACATAATAAAAAAGACCTGTCCTTTCTGTGCACTGAATTTGCAGTACACGAAAAAGCTTTTCGCAAAATTCTGCGAAAAACCTCCTTAGGCTGATAATAGCCAGCCTATGCACAACGATAACGGTAAAAGCGGCGTCTTTGTCGCCGGGATCGCTCCCGGTTTTTTCCCACCGCCTGACGACATACCTGCCGTGGGGCACCCGCTGAAAAAAATCGATTCTCCCCAAACCTCGTCAACCGTTGTGCTGTGGACGGTCCAAGCGCTTAAATTTACTCATGAAAATATTATCATGCTTGCAGTTGACACTAAAAATGAATTTACAGCACACTCCTGCATGCTATATTTTATACTAAACCGGCGGTTTTGTCAACCCAAGGCTGCAGGAGCCCGACACCGCACAGGTTCCGACCTTCGTCAGCCTACAGTATCTCCCTTGCGTTTCTCCTGAACTGTGACGGCGTGACGCCGACGATTTTTTTAAACACTCTTGAAAAATAGTACGCGTTATAAAATCCCAAACTGTCGGATATTTTGCCTATCGGGGTGTGGTCTGCCGTAAGGCGGTCACATGCGGCAGCTATTTTGACGCCGTTCACATATTCCGATACGGTGCTGCCCTTATTGACCCTGAAAAGCCTTGCGATGTACGATTCCGACACGCCAAAGACGTCCGACAGCAGCGCAAGGCTCACCTGACTGCCCTTGTTTTGGTCTCTGACCGCAGTATCTGAAATACAATGTATAATACCGCCGGCAGTATCCAAAAATACTGTCGGCGGCTTTTTTGCCGCACATTGAAAAAACGGCTTCTGCCGCTTGTTTGGGTGTGGAAAAGGTATGAGTTCATATTTTAAACGGTCGGTCTCCTGCTTTGTTGTGCTGCTTCTTCTCATGACGGTGTGCGGAGCAAGGATACTGTCGCTCTCGACCGACAAAAGCCTTACCGAGGCGGCGGCGTCGCAGTCGACAAGAAGGCTGTCGGTAGCGACGGTCAGGGGACAGATATATGACTGCCTTAGCAGACCACTCACCGGCATCACCTCGGAGCAGGTCACGGTCATAATGCCGACCGACAAAGGCTTTGCGGCGGCAGAAAAGCTCTGCAAAGAAGATGCGGACACGGTTCTTTCAAAGCTTCGCAGCTCAAATCCGCAGCTTATAAAGGGCGGCAGCGGCACGCCGCTTGCAGGCACGGTCTGCTTTGACGTTCCGGTGAGGTATTCCGGCAGCCTGCAGCATGTGATAGGCTATACGGATGGCACGGGCCACGGCGTGTCGGGCATTGAAAAATATTTTGACGACATCCTTTTCCCCGAAAACGATCTTGCGATCACCTACACCGTTTCCTCGACCGGCAGGATGCTGTCGGGCGAGGGATACAAAATAGTGTCCGGCGGCGATACCGGCAGCGTCACGCTTACCGTGGACATGGATATACAAAAAGCAGCCGAGCAGGCTATGGAGCAGGTGCCGGCAGGTGCGGCAGTTATTGTCGACGCAAAAAGCGGAGCCGTAAAAGCCATGGTCAGCCGTCCCTCATACGATCAGTACAACGTAGCCGCAGCCCTTGCGGACGACAAATCGGCGCCGCTTATAAACCGTGCGCTCTTTGCCTACAACGTCGGTTCGGTCTTTAAGCCCTGCGTCGCCGCCGCCGCAATCGAAAACGGGGCGGCTGATTACACATACACCTGCTCCGGTCAGATAGAGTATGGCGGTCTTACATTCAAGTGCAACAGCCGTGCCGGTCACGGAACGCTGGACCTTAAAGGCGCTCTTGAACGCTCATGCAACACATATTTTTACACGCTTGCGCTGAAAATAGGCGCAGAAAACGTTTACCGGTACGCAAATTCCTTCAGGTTCGGAAGTCCCCTGCAGCTTGGCGGCGGCATAATATCGCAGAGCGGAAGCATGCCGAAAAAGGAAACGCTTGAGCAGCAAAGCGCCGCTTTGATAAACCTTTCGATAGGGCAGGGCGAGCTGCTGCTGTCGCCGGTGGCGATATCCTGCATGTATGCGGCGATAGTAAACGGCGGCAGCTACTATCAGCCGTATATAGTCGAAAAATGGGAGAGCGGCGGCAGTGAGGAATATACCTCAAAGGCACCGCCCATAGCAGCCATAAAAAAGGAGACCGCAGACACGCTGTCGGAATACCTTGCCGGGGCGCTGCAAAACGGAACGGGCAAGGGTGCCTATGTTGAGGGCATTGCAGCAGGCGGCAAGACCGGAACGGCTCAGACCGGCTGGAAGGACGGCGACCGCAGCATCCTCAACGGCTGGTTCTGCGGATATATGAAGGGCGAGCTTACCGATTACGCCATTGTGATATTAAAGGAGGACGTGCGCTCCGGCTCTGCCGACTGCGCCCCCGTATTCAAGGAAATAACCGAAAAAATGCACGATATGGGCAAATAACGGCTCAAAAACGTCAAGATTTGTGTTGACAAGTAAGGTTTGCGGTGATATACTGTGTTTTGTAGTTAGAATTCTGATGTTTAAAGGAGAGTGGGGCGACCCGCTCTTTAATTTTTGTAACGGAGGGATGCCGATTGGCACAGTCACCGACCGCAAAAAGGGTCGCAGAGCTGATAAAAGGTCCTGTCGAAAACGCCGGCTACATGCTGTGGGACGTGCGTTTTGTGAAAGAGGGCGCATCGTGGTACCTGCGCGTCTTTATCGATAAAGACGGAGGAATAGGCATTGACGACTGCACCGATGTTTCACATCTTATCGACCCGATAATAGATGAAGCCGACCCGATAAACGTTCAGTATTATCTGGAGGTCTGCTCGCCCGGTCTCGAAAGGGAGCTTACCGAGCCGTGGCACTTTGAAAGATTCCGGGGTCAGTGCGTCACGGTAAAGCTTATAAGACCGTATAACGGCAGGCGTGAATTTAAAGGCACCCTCGTTTCCTATGACGGCGGCGTGACGCTGCAAACTGAGGAAGGAAACGTTACATTCGCTAAATCTGAGCTTGTTAATGTCCGACTTTGCGACGCGGATATATAATGTATGGAGGTATAACGGAAAATGGCTAAGGCAAGAAAAAAGGAAGAAGTAATCGATTACAATCAGGAAATATTTGACGCTTTGAAGCTCATGTCTGACGAAAGCGGAATACCGGAGGATTATCTTGCGGAAAAGATAAAAAGCGCGATAATCGTCGCCGCAAAAAAGGATTACGGCATGCGCGACGTCGTGTTCTGCGATATCGATATCGAAAAGCGGATATTTAAGGTGTATGTCCGCAAGACCGTTGTAAGCGAGATCGAGGACGAATACACCCAGATGCTGCTTGAGGACGCGCTGAAGGTCGATCCCAAGGCTGTTGTCGGCGAGTTTGTCGATATACCGCTTGAAACCAGAAAGTTCGGCAGAATAGTCGCCCAGAACGCAAAGCATGTCATAAGACAGGGCGTAAAGGAGGCTGAGCGCGGTCAGACCTATGAGGAGCTCCACAGCAAGAGCAGGGAGCTTGTGACCGCCATAGTCCAGCGTATAGACCCCAGAACCGGCAACGCCACCATAACGATAGGACGCGGTGAAGCGGTGCTGCCCAAGACTGAGCAGGTTCCCGATGAGGAGCTTTACGAGGGCGAGCATATCAAGGTATATATAGTTGACGTCAAGAATGAGGACAAGGGACCGAGGGTCATGATCTCAAGGACCCATCCGGGACTTGTCAAGCGCCTTTTCGAGACCGAGGTTCCCGAAATTTACGACGGAACGATCGAGATAAAATCGGTATCGCGTCAGGCGGGCTCGAGAACCAAAATGGCTGTGTGGTCAGCCAATCCGGATGTTGACGCGGTCGGCGCATGTATAGGTCCCAAGGGTGCCCGTGTAAACGCAATAGTAGACGAGCTCGGCGGCGAGAAGATAGACATAGTGAAGTATTCGGATGATCCGGTAGCATTTATCACCGAGGCGCTGTCGCCTGCAAAGGTGCTGTCGGTCGAGATAGAGAGCGAGGATCCCAAGGTCTGCCGCGTTACGGTGCCGGACGGTCAGCTTTCTCTTGCCATCGGCAACAAGGGTCAGAATGTGCGTCTTGCGGCGAGACTTACCGGCTGGAAGATAGACATTCATCCCGAAAGCGGATTTTACGGTGAGGAAACAGCCGAAGCCGCGGAATGACAACGGATATTCAGTAAAACAAAAGGAGTGGCCGCGGCATGAACAATAAAAAACAACCTCTGAGGCAGTGTACCGGATGCGGCGAAATGAAGCCGAAAAAAGAGCTGGTGCGGATAGTTAAGTCTCCTGAGGGCATCATAAGTCTCGACCGCTCGGGAAAAGCAAACGGTCGCGGAGCATATATCTGCCGCAATGCGGAGTGTTACCGCAAGGCGGTCAAGGCGAAAAGGCTTGAGAGAGCTTTTTCGGCACCGATACCCGAAAGTGTGTCGGAACAGATCTTAAAGGAGCTGTCGTCTGATGAACAATGATCCCGTACTCTCAAGGCTCGGGTTCGCGAGAAAGGCAGGCAGGCTGTCCTTAGGCTTTGCCGCTTCCAAAGAAGCGTGCGGCAAGGGCGACGCAAAGCTCATTATAATAGCGTCGGATGTCTCGCTGAAATCCGAAAAGGAAATAAGGTTTTTCGGCGGCAGTGTAAAAGCCGTCAGAATAGATAAGACCATGGACGAGATGTCGGCGGCAATAGGGGCGAGAGCCGGTATCGTTTCGGTAAACGATCAGGGATTTGCAGACGCAATAGGAAAACTGATACCGTTTTGCAGTAGCAAGGAGGAAACACATAATGCTGATTAAATACAAGATACATGAAGTGTCGAAGGATTTCGGGGTGTCGAGCAAGGAGCTGATAGGACTGCTGCATGATAAGCTCGGCGTGGATAAAAAGAGCCAGACCTCGCTTGAGGACAATGAGCTGAACCTCATTTTTGACTATCTTACAAAGAAAAACGAGGTCGAAAGCTTTGACGATTATTTTGCGGCAGGCGAGCGTGCGCGCGAGGAAAGAGCTGCCGCAAGAAAGGCTGAAAAGGACCGCAAATTGGCTGAGCAGATGGCTGTTCTCGAGCAGCTGAAGGCTGCCAAGGCAGCGCAGGCGGCGGAAAGTGCGTCCAAAGCGGAAACGGTGGAAGCTCCGGCTGCGGAAAACGCCGGAAAACAGGTGGTGAAGCTCCAAGACGAGCCCAAAACCGAGCCTAAAACCGAAGCGACTCCCAAAAAGGAGACTGCCGCAAAGCAGGATGAAAGGGTGGCTGCAAACAAAAAGCCGCAAAAGGCTGCTCCCGACAAAAAGGCTGCGGCTGAAGCTCCGGCTCCGGTCAAAAGAGAGCCGGTCTATATTCCTCCTCAGCCTAAAAAGGAGAAAAAAGGAGAGGCCCCCAACCGCGGACCGGTCGAGATACGCAAGGTTGACACAAGGTCGTCAAACGTCAACATCGATAAATACAACGAGAGATATGAGAATATCGCTCCTGCCAATGCTATGCGCGGCGATAATATCCAGCGCAAGCAGAAGATAAAGCAGAAGTCGCAGGAATACCGCCGTCCGCAGGGCACAAAGCGCGAGACCGAGGCGGATAAGCTTCGCAGAATTCAGCTTGAAAAGATCAAAAAGACGCCTGTCACCGTAACGGTGGGCGAGGAAATAACGGTGGGCGAGCTTGCCGCGGCGCTGAAAAAGACTGCGTCCGAGGTCATAAAGCAGCTCATGAAGCTCGGTATGATGGCAACGGTCAATCAGACCATCGACTACGATACCGCCGAGATAGTCGTGACCGAAATGGGCTGCAAAATACAGCGCGCCGTCGTTGTCACGATAGAAGAAAGAATAATGGATATCTCCGAGGATACCGAGGAGACATTGCAGCCGAGAAGCCCGGTCGTCGTCGTTATGGGACACGTTGATCACGGCAAGACCTCACTGCTTGACGCCATACGCAATTCCAAGGTCACCGAGGGCGAGGCAGGCGGAATCACCCAGCACATCGGTGCTTACAGGGTCAACCACGACGGCCACGATATAACCTTCCTCGACACGCCGGGACATGCAGCCTTCACATCGATGAGACAGCGCGGAGCAATGGCTACCGATATAGCCGTTCTCGTTGTTGCCGCGGATGACGGTATAATGCCGCAGACGATAGAGGCTATAAACCACGCCAAAGCCGCAAAGGTCCAGATAATAGTTGCCATAAACAAAATGGATAAGCCGGAGGCTAACCCCGACCGTATCAAGCAGCAGCTTACCGAGCAGGGTCTCGTGCCCGAGGAATGGGGCGGCGACGTTATATGCGTGCCGGTCTCAGCCAAAACGCATGAGGGCATTGAGGATCTTCTTGCCAACATCCTGCTTGTCGCGGAAATGCAGGAGCTCAAAGCCAACCCCAACCGCCGCGCAAAGGGCGTTGTCATCGAGGCACGCCTTGATAAGGGACGCGGTCCCGTGGCGTCGCTGCTCGTTCAGAACGGCACGCTGCGTTCGGGCGATATAATAGTCGCCGGAACGTCGGTCGGCAGAGTCAGGGTAATGCTTGACGAAAACGGCAAGCCGGTCAAGGAGGCAGGGCCCTCCGTTCCGGTCGAGATAACCGGACTTGACGAGGCACCTGCCGCAGGCGACAGCTTTGACGCCGTTTCCGACGAGCGTCTCGCGCGTCAGCTGGTTGAGCAGCGCAAGCAGAAGGCTAAGGAAGAGGTATTCAACGCCGCTCAGAAGGTCACGCTCGATAACCTGTTCAATCAGCTTGAGCAGGGCGAAATGAAGGATCTCAACGTTATAGTCAAGGCAGACGTCCAGGGCTCGGTTGAGGCTGTAAGAGAGAGCCTGCAGAAGCTGACCAACGAGGAAGTGCGCGTCAATGTCATACACGGCGGCGTAGGAGCTATAAACGAGTCGGACGAAATGCTTGCCGCAACGTCGGGCGCTATTATAGTCGGCTTCAATGTCCGTCCCGATCCGGTCGCCAAGGAGGCTGCCGAGCGTGACGGTGTCGAGATAAGACTGTACAGGGTCATTTACGACTGCATAGACGAGATAACCGCCGCAATGAAGGGTATGCTGGCGCCTAAGTTCCGCGAGGCACAGTTGGGTCAGCTCATCGTACGTCAGACCTACAAGGTGTCCGGCGTCGGAGTTATCGCCGGCTGCTATGTGCAGAACGGTAAGATCACCCGTGACTCTAAGGTGCGCGTCGTGCGTGACGGCATTGTTATCGCCGAGGACGATATCGCGTCGCTGCGCCGCTTTAAGGACGACGTCAAGGAGGTCGCCGAAAGCTACGAGTGCGGTGTCGGTCTTAAAAAGTTCAACGATATCAAGGAAAATGATATATTTGAGGCATTCCGCATGGAGGAATACCGCGACTGATAAAGGAAAGGTAATTTGAAAAATGCCAGGTTTTAAATTAGGCAGGGCGGAGTCTGACATAAAGCGCGAGCTGTCCGATCTGTTCAGGGAACTAAAGGATCCGCGCGTCAGCAGTCTGCTCAGTATCATAAAGGTCGATCTGTCGTCGGATATGTCATACGCTACGGTGTATGTCAGCGCTATCGAGGGCAGGGAAAAGACTGTCGAAAGCGTAAAGGGTCTGAAAAGCGCCGCAGGTTATCTGCGGCGTGAGCTCGGTTCGCGTCTCAAAATAAGAAAAACGCCCGAACTGCGGTTTGTTGCCGACGATTCCATTGAACACAGCGCGCACATCGCGCAGATAATCGAGTCGTTCGGGGAGGACAGGCAATGCGGGGACAAATGATAAGCGCCTCGGCGGCAGCGTCGTTCCTTGAGAGAAGCGACAAATTTGTAATACTGACCCACGCCTCGCCCGACGGTGATACGCTGGGCTCAGCCTATGCGCTGGCGGATGCGCTCTGCGCTCTCAATAAAAGAGTGTTTGTCGTCTGTCCGGACAAGATCCCGGAAAAGTTCGGGTATCTTATAAAGGAATACGAAGCATTTGAGCCGGAAACGGTGGTAGCGGTCGATATAGCCGACGAAAAGCTGCTCGGCAGTCTTTACGACCGGTATTCGGGCAGGGTCGCGCTTTGCATAGACCATCACGGCTCCAACACGAAGTATGCAGAAATGCTTTATCTTGAAGCGGATGCCGCGGCGGCATGCGAATGTATCTATAATGTGATAAACGAGCTTGGGACAAAGATAACGCCGTATATGGCAAGCTGCCTTTATACCGGTATCGCGACCGACACAGGCTGCTTTAAATTTTCAAACACAACGCCGCGCAGCCACCGCTATGCCGCCGAGCTTATAGAAAAGGGCGCCGACTACGGCGAGATAAACCGTGTGATGTTCGAGGTCAAGAGCCGCGGCAGAATAGCCATGGAGCGTAAGGTCCTCGAAAACATTGAGTTTTATTACGGCGGCAGGTGCGCCGTGATAACGGTCACAAGGGATATGATAAAGGAAACAGGCTGTCCTTTGGGCGACCTTGACGGCGTGACCGCCATGTCGCGCCAGATAGAGGGCGTGCAGATAGGCGTGACCATAAAGGAAAAGCCGGACGGGAAATACAAGGTCTCACTGCGTACGTTCGAGCCCTACAATGCTGCCGACATATGCGCTGTTTTCGGCGGCGGCGGACATGTAAGGGCTGCCGGATGCGAGTTTTCATGTGATATAGAGAACGCCAAACGTCAGCTGCTTTCCGCGATAGGGGAGGTGCTGCGGTGACGGGCGATACCGCTGCCGTGGGACTTGTGCTGCTCGATAAGCCCGAGGGGTATACATCCTTCAAGGCTGCGGCGGTGCTGCGCAGAATATACGGCACAAAACGGGTCGGTCACACCGGCACGCTTGATCCTATGGCGACCGGCGCTCTGCCGGTGCTTATCGGCAGGGCGACAAGACTTTGCTCTTTTGTGGCTTTGTCGGACAAGGAGTATATAGCCGACATAAGGCTCGGCATTACGACCGACACGCTGGACATCACCGGCAGGGTGCTTACCGAGTGCGTGCCCGATGTGTCGGACGAAAGACTGCTCGATGCAGCAGCGCATTTCAAAGGCGAGTACGATCAGATACCGCCGATGTTTTCGGCTATCAGCAAAAACGGTGTCAGAATGTACGAACTGGCGCGGCAGGGCGTCGAGGTCGAGCGCGAGCCGCGGCGTGTAAATATAAAGGAATCAGAGATAATTGACCGCAGCGGCAATGATTTCAAACTGAGGGTGCTCTGCTCAAAGGGCACATATATAAGGTCGCTTGCCGATGATATCGGACGGTATCTCGGCTGCGGAGCGGTCATGACGGGACTGAGAAGGACCCGCACTGCAGGCTTTTTGGCTGCCGACTGTTCATCTGTGGCGCAGATAGAAAGCGACCCAAAGGCGCATCTGCTGCCGCCCGAAACGGTGGTAAGGCATTTAAAGCCGGTCGAGGTGTCCGAAGCTCAGGCGGTACGTTTTTTAAACGGTGCCGGGCTTGACGCAGGCAGGATAAAATCGGCGGTCATATATGCCGACGGCGAGCTTTTAAGGGTGCGCTGCGGCGAAAGATTTCTGGGACTTGCAAAATATTCCGATGAAACATGCGAGCTGTCGGTGAAATGTGTTATCGACGCTCCGGCGGCAAAATTTTAAACAGGCGGAGGTGAAGGGCATGGATAAAAAAGGCACTGCGGTTGCGCTCGGAACGTTTGACGGGCTGCATATAGGTCACAAAGCGGTGCTGTCGGCGGCACTTAAGTTTACTGATTGCGACGCGGTTGCAGTGACCTTCGGCGAACCGCCCAAAAGGCACACCTCCGGCGAATTTGTACCCATGCTCATGACCGCCGAAGAAAAAAACCGCGCCTTGAGGGAAATGGGCTTTTCTGCCGTCGATGTTCTTGATTATGACAAGGTCCACGACATACCGGCGAGAGATTTTCTCGACATGCTGTTTGAAAAGTACGATATAAAAGCCGTGACCTGCGGCTTCAACTATCGCTTCGGTGCCGGCGGCAGCGGCGACGCGGCTTTGCTTACCGCCTGCTGTCACGAGCATAAGGCGGAGGCTGTCGTTTGTCCGGCAAGCACTGTGTCCGGTCAGACCGTATCGTCCACGCTCATAAGGGAGCTTATATCCGACGGCAAGATACCGTTTGCCAACACACTGCTCGGCAGGCGCTTTTCTATAAGCGGAAAGGTCATCCACGGCGACGCAAGGGGAAGAACAATAGGCTTCCCGACCGTAAACCAGCTGCTTGACCCGGAGATAGTAACGCCGCTGTTCGGCGTTTATGCGACCGCGGTAACGGTGGGCGGCAGAATGTATCCGGCTGTCACTAATATCGGGATAAGACCGACATTTCTGCTCAAAAAGCCGATGAGCGAGACAAATATTATAGGCTTTGAGGGCGACCTTTACGGCGATGATATCAGAGTCGAGCTTTTGTCGTTTTTAAGACCGGAAACAAGGTTTGACGGTATAGATCAGTTAAAAGCTGCCATTGCGAATGACGCCGAGGCGGCAAAAGCCGCATTTGCAGCCGTTATCGATACACAAAAAAAGAACTGACCGGGATGTTTTTCATTCCGGTCTCTTTATCTTTAAAAATTTGTCGCTTTGCTTTTTTAATATTGCCAAAACACATGCCGTTTGATATAATAAATAAAATGCTATTTTAAATGAAGCGGCACTTTAGCGGACAAGGCAATGCCGAACGCAGTGCCGGCTTTAAAAGGGAGAAAATCATGAACGTTGTTCTTTTAAGCTATACCCCAGAACCGGAGCTTAATATCGCCAACGCGGCAAGACTTTGCTACTCCGGTGCCACCATCGACGAGGTCCGCGAAAAGCTCACGCCGGAAAAGACCGCGGCGTTTCTTGATATGTTGTCGGGACTCGGTCACGAAAGTCCAATTGAGCACGCATCGTTCACCTTCGGCATCGAGGGTGTTTCGCGCGCTCTGCTTGCACAGATAACAAGGCACCGCATAGCCTCCTTCTCGGTCCAGAGCCAGAGATATGTCAAGGAGGATCAGTTTGAATACGTCACTCCGCCCGAGATAGAAAACGACCCCGAGGCAAAAAAGGTGTTTATAGAGGCAATGGAACGGTCGCAGGAATACTATGACCGCCTGACCGAAGAGCTTAAAGCAAAGCACAAGGCACGTCTGATCTTGGCAGGTGAGGACGAAAAGTCGGCTGAAAGAGCTGCCGAAAAGCAAGCCATTGAGGACGCAAGGTTTGTCCTGCCGAACGCCTGCTGCACAAAGATGATAGTTACGATGAACGCCAGAAGCCTTTACAATTTCTTCTCGCACCGCTGCTGCAACCGCGCTCAGTGGGAGATACGCTGCCTTGCCGAAAAAATGCTTATGCTCTGCCGCGAGGCTGCTCCGCATCTATTTAAAAAGGCAGGTCCTGCATGTCTGAACGGTCCCTGCCCAGAGGGGAAAATGAGCTGCAAAAGGGCTGCCGAGATGCGTGAAAAATACGCCGTGAAGGACTGAATTACATGGGTAAACTGATAGTTATTGAGGGGCTTGACGGCAGCGGAAAATCAACACAGCTCGATATGCTTGAAAAGAGACTTTCCGAAAACGGGATAGACGCAAGGGAAATATCGTTTCCCGATTATAACGACCCGTCGAGCACACTTGTAAGAATGTACCTCGGCGGTGAGTTCGGAAGCAGACCGGATTCGGTAAACGCCTTTGCCGCATCGCTTTTTTACGCGGTAGACAGGTACGCAAGCTACAAACGCCACTGGGGAGAATACTATGACGCAGGCGGCACCGTGATATCGGGCAGATATGTGGAGTCAAACGCATATCATCAGATGGCAAAGCTGCCGCGCGAGCAGTGGGAAGCGTATCTTGACTGGCTTTACGAGACCGAATATGAAAAGACCGCCATTCCGCGGCCCGATCTTGTCATATTTCTTGATATGCCGACCGATGTGTCGTCAAAGCTCATGACTTCACGCTACCATGGCGACGACTCAAAGCGTGACATTCACGAAAAGGACAGGTCATATCTTGAAAGCTGCCGCAAAGCGGCGGCATTTGCCGCCGAAAAATGCGGCTGGAATATAATAAACTGTGCCGAGGACGGCATGCCGCGGTCGCCGGAAAGCATTTCGGACGACATATTCGCAGCCGTTATGAAGGTGCTCTAAAATCTTTGATCATAAAGGAAACAAAACATGTATTATGAATTTTTAGCGCCCGGCTTTGAGGAGATCGAGGCCATTGCAACGCTTGATATAATGCGCCGTGCAGGAATAGATGTACGGACTGTTGGGATAGGTTCGCGCACCGTGACAGGCAGCCACGGGATACCGGTGACGGCTGACATAAGTGAACCGGAGGTTGATTTAGATGCCGCAGAAGGCATGATACTGCCGGGCGGCATGCCCGGAACGCTGGGACTTGAACACTCAAAAACGGTGGGGAAAATGCTGTCTGCCGCAAATGAAAAAGGTCTGCTTATAGCGGCGATATGTGCGGCACCGTCGATACTCGGTCACAAAGGTCTGCTTAAAGGTAAAAACGCCGTCTGCTTCGAGGGCTTTGAGGATCAGCTTACCGGCGCGAATGTGCTGAATAAGGCAGCCGTGTGCGACGGCAACATCATCACGGCGTGCGGAGCCGGAGCGGCGCTTGAGTTTGGCTTCATGATAGTAAAATACATAAAAGGCGGCGCAGCCGCAGAGCATCTGAGGGCTTCCATGCTATGCGGCCGAACGATATAAGGATATATAAAAACGGTCTGCGCGACGCGATAAAGTGCGAAAGACGGTCGATACCGCAGGATATAAAGGCTGAGCTTGACCGCAGGATAGCAAGAAACGTTTTGCGGCTTTATCAGTACAGGTCGGCAGATACGCTGCTTGTTTACGTTTCGACTAAGATTGAGGTCGATACATTCGAAATAATGGCAAACGCCTGGCGTGACGGCAAGCGTGTCGCCGTGCCGCGCTGCATACCGGGAACAAGGCGGATGGAATTTCATTATATTTCATCGACGGACGACCTGTCCCCGGGCAGCTTCGGCGTGCTGGAGCCGGAGGAAAGCAGCCCTGTCGTCACAGATTTTTCAGGGTGCCTCATGCTGCTGCCGGCTTTGTCGCTTGACTATCTCGGCTACCGTTTAGGCTACGGCAAAGGGTATTACGACCGGTATCTTGCAAGGTTCACCGGTCCGCTCGTCGGCATATGCTATTCGTCGGATATAAGGCGGCATATGTACCACGGGCGGTTTGACCGGCCGGTCGACGTTATACTGACCGAGGGGTGGATAAAGGATGTAAGCGCCCGTCGGCATATAGAACAGAAAAAGATACCGCGGCAAAGCGCCGCACCGCAGATAAGATCTAGGAAAGGGTGAGTGTTTTGGATAACAACGGACAGGAAAATATTAAAAACACCGATGAGCAGCTTGATATGACCGATAAGAGCATTGCCGGCGTATCGCCGGATGAAAATGCGGCTGCGGATGAAAGCACAGAGTCTTCGGCAAATGTTCTTGACGACAGCAACCTTTCCGACGACTTCGTTATAGGCAAGGACTTCTTTATAGACAGCTCGGAGGCTGACAGTATAGCCATCGAGGAGGACGAACGCGAAAAGAAAAAGGTGTCGGGCAAGCGTAGAAAAAAGGCGGGCAAAAGCTGCCTTACCTCGGTGATATGGATGGCGGCGATACTTGTTATCGCGGTCGCCGCGGCAGGATTTCTGCTGTTCCTCGGAATGGACTATTTAGGCGTCAGCCTTTCGTCGGATTCGACCGTGCAGAAGGAAATAGTGATAGAGCAGGGTACGAGCGCCAAGATGGTAGCCGAAAAATTAAAGGACTCAGGCGTTATAAAAAGCTCCCTGTTTTTCAGATTATTTGCCAAGAAAAACGGCTACGACAGCAAATTCCAGTACGGAATATATTATTTCTGCAAGCAGGACAGCTATGAGGACATAGCCGAAGCGCTCATAAAGCAGGGCGCTCACGGCGACGAGGTCGAGGTGATCATCCCCGAAGGCTGGACGATAGACCAGATAGCCGCAAGGCTTGAGGAAAACGGCGTTTGCAAGGCGTCGGAATTCAAAGAGGCGGTCAACGAAGCCGATAAGACCAAATATCCGTTTGATTTTATGGGCGGCGTAAAGCACCAGTCGGACGGCGTGCATTACACGCTTGAGGGCTATCTGTACCCGGATACCTACCGTTTCTATGCCACCGGCGGCAAGAAAGGCGCCGAGCAGGCGATCAAAAAAATGCTCGAAAGATTTGACGAGCTTGTGACACCCGAGCTCCGCGCAAGGGCTGAGGAAATAGGCATGTCGCTGCATGACGCGCTGACGCTGTCGTCGGTCATTGAGCTTGAGGCAGGTGTCGGCAGCTATGCCGATAAGCAGAAGGTATCAGCCGTTTTCCATAACAGACTGAACGACTGGGGCGAGCAGGCATATCTTCAGTCTGATCCGACCCAGAAATACCCTTACAACAAATCAAAGTACGACACATATAAGATAGTCGGTCTTGCTCCGGGCGCATACTGCTCGCCGAGTATAGACTCAATAAAGGCGGCGCTTTACCCGGACGAGGAATGCAAGGCGTATTATTTCGTGACCGATAAGGAAATGAACTTCTATTATTCGCTCACCTACACCGAGCATCAGAAGACCATAAGCAGACTGAAAAGGGAAGGCAAATGGGCGTGACCGATATTAAAGGGAACAAAAGCGAACTGCTCTGCCCGTCGGGCGACCTTGAAAGGCTGCATGCCGCGGTCGATTTCGGCGCAGATGCGGTTTATCTTGCCGGCGAGGAGTTCGGCATGCGTACCGCAGCCACCAATTTCGGAGAGGACGATCTTAAAAAAGGCATAGAATATGCACATTCTCACGGCGTGAAGGTGTTTGTCACCTGCAATACACTGCCGCACAATGAGGAAATGCCGCGTCTGCCCGATTTTTTGTCTATGCTTGACAGTGAGGGTGCCGACGGCATAATAGCATCCGATATCGGTACTATGGGGCTGGTGAAGAGGTATGCACCGCATACGGAGCTGCATGTGTCGGTACAGTCCGGCGTTGTAAACTATGTGACCGCAAGGGCATTTTACGACATGGGCGCCAAGCGCGTGGTCGTGGCGCGTGAGCTGTCGCTCGACGAAATAGCCGAAATAAGGGCAAAAACGCCGCGTGAGCTTGATCTTGAGGCGTTTGTGCACGGAGCAATGTGCGTTTCCTTTTCGGCGAGATGCCTTTTGTCGTCATATATGACCGGAAGGGACGCTAACCGCGGCGACTGCGCCCAGCCCTGCCGCTGGAGCTATTCGCTCATGGAGCAGAAACGCCCCGGTCAGCTCTTTGATATAACCGAGACCGACAAGGGCACATATATACTCAATGCCAATGACCTTTGCATGGCTGAGCACATAGGCGACATGATGAAGGCAGGCATATATTCCTTTAAGATCGAGGGGCGCGCAAAGTCGCATTACTACACCGCTGTCACGGCAAACGCATACCGCGGAGCGCTTGACGCCGCAATGCAGGGACTGCCGACGCCGCAGTGGGTCACCGACGAGCTGGGCAAAATCAGCCACCGCACCTATTCTACCGGATTTTATTACGGTACACCGGAGAATTCGCAGACATACCCAACCGCAGGCTATGTGCGTGATTATTCGGTCGCCGGAACGGTCACAGGGTACGAGGACGGCAAAATAGTTGCGACACTTAAAAATAAATTCTCCGTGGGGCAGACGCTCGACTGCCTTGAGCCACGGTCCGATCCGTTTGTGTTTACGGTAAGCGAAATGTATGATGCCGACGGCAGCAGGATTGAGACGGCGCCGCACCCGATGATGACGGTAAAGATACCGTTTTCGCGTCCGGTCGCAGCCGGTGCGATACTTAGAATGAAAGCGGAGCAGATCTGAAAACGGTCTCCGCGAAGCATTTAAAACAGATCAAAAAAACAGGGACCGGAATTTTTTTCCGACCCCTGTTTTTTGTGTTGGATAAACTGAAATTTACCGCGATCAACGCGGAAGAACGGCGTCCTTCACCGCGACAATCTTTGACGCAAATGCCACGGCGTCCGAAAGAGCGGTTTCAATGCTCATACTTTCGGAATAGCTGCATATAAACGCCGCAGAAAACCCGTCCCCGGCACCGACGGTTGAAACCACGCGGGTCTTTACCGACGGCTTGGTGTAAAACGCTTTTTGGACGGCGTCATATGCAACAGCGCCCTCGCTGTCAAGCGTTATTATCAGCGTCTTTATGTTAGGCGCTTTTTCGCAAATAAGTTTTGCCGCCGCAAAGGGATCCACAGCACCCGAGCCAAAGGCAGTAGCGGTAAAGGTATGGAGTTCTTCGCGGCTGATCTTCAACACGGCTGCGCTGTTTGCACAAAGCAGCAGCTTTTGCCTGTCAAAAAACGGCGCCCTCAGATTGACGTCGCAGAATATTCCGCCGAAATTGCCGTTTGAAACGAGTCGGTTCAGGGCGTCGGCATTGCATGCCGAACGCTGGGCAAGCGTGCCGAAATACAGCCAGTCAAACCGTTCGCCAAGCATGCTTTCTTCTATGGATATATGATCGTACGCAACATCGTCCGCAATGTTATAGTGCGGCACCTTGCGCTCGTCAAGCGTTACGCTGCAGTATCCGGTAGGCTTGTCACACGTTGTGACATAATCCGTGTTGACTCCGAATTGTTCAAGCCTTTCGAGTGAGAGCCTGCCAAGCGCGTCGCTGCCTACCGCCGAAAGCATGTAGCATTCGGCACCGAGACCGGCGCAGTTTGCGGCAAAATTCAGAGGGGCTCCGCCGATCACCGGACCGGAGTCGTATATATCCCAGATTATTTCTCCGAATGACAGTATTTTCATTTACAACGTTCCTTATAGCTGAATTGACCGGAGGACACACCGGCACGAGGCGGTTTTGATACCGTCAGTTTACCACAGACACACAAAAATAGCAATTATAATTTCAACGATCCGCCGAGGATGGATTTTAGTTTAGTGGTGCAAAAAGGCAAAAAAACAGCGGCAGAGGGCATATAATATGTCCTCTGCCGCAATATGCGAATATCAGAATAGCAGAAGTCGCCGAACACCGTTGCACCGTGGTCGAGCTTTTCAAGGCCTGTTCCGAGCCGCGACGAGCTGACCTCACCGGCGCTTCCGGGCGTTATTTCCCGATCAATTCAAGCCTTTTCATTACTAATATTCCTTTTAAGAGCTTACTTCTTTACTATGTCGAACACGCGGACGTAGTCTACCAAAAACGTGTCGCCGACAGCCTCGAACGCTTCCTTTGTCGGTACGTGCTCCGGCGTTCTGTAGCCGCTGACCTCCGTGCTTATGAGGACAAACTCGTCATGCCCGGAAATGTCCTCGGTGATTTTGCCGTCCTCCTTGCCGTCTATATAGAATGTATAGCCGGTCTCGTCAAACAGCATTCCGAAACGGTGGAACTCTTTTTCGTCGATCACCGGACCGGTCCCTGTGACGTGATGCTTCATATCCTGACCGTAGCCGCCGGTGAAAACATTGTGTTTTGCGATCTTTCCGGGCTTGAACGACTCCATTATATCGATCTCAACACCGGTGTCGGCAGGGTCAAGCGCTGCGCCTATGACCGGCGACTGCATCCAGAACGCGCTCCACCAGCCCGGCTTCTGCTGTAGGCGGCAGCGGCACTCGTAATAACCGTATCTGTGGGTAAACAGGTTTTCCTTCAGCTTGCCTATGTTCCACTGAATGTCGTCCTTTTCAAACACCGTTTTCTTTACAGGTTCGTCCATGAAATTATGACCGGTCTGCAGCTGAGAACTCACCGGCATGCCGTCTTTCAGCATCATGGTGAATACGGCGTTGCTCTTTCCGTCAAGCGTTACGCCTTCCTCGCACCATGCCGGGTGGACCTTGCCCATCATCGAGGTGCGATAGTCCCATTTTGTCCTGTCGAGTTCGGTACCGTCGAACTCATCGCTCCAGACAAGTTCAAATTCCATGCCGTCGGGCAGTAAGCTGTCCTCATGATCCTTTACTTCAAATTTTTTCATTTTTCTATTTCTCCTTTTTAAGATATACTGTTGAAATATTTAGCGGTAATGCTATAATTATAGTAGCGATAAAGGCAGAGCCGTTCTATATATTTTATTATCTGATTTTTTAGATTTCTTATCATGGAGGGAACCATGGAAATAGGTTACAGGGTGGTCGGCTGCGGACTTTTTGACTCAAAGGTCTGTTTTCCGTCCACGGGGCTGACGCCCGGCCGCAGGCTTGACGGCTTTGAGATAGAGCTTTTCTATGAGGATCAGCCGGGTATGGCGTTCATCGACAACACGCCGTATAAAATGAAAAAGGGGATCGTCATATGCGGAAAGCCCGGGCAGCTGCGCCACAGCCGGCTGCCGTTTAAGTGCTGCTATATACATTTCCGCACCGACAGTGCCGAGTTGTCGCGTGCCTTTATGAGTATTCCCGACTGTTTTCAGACTGCCGATTTTGCCGGACTACTGTCCCTTTTTCTCCACACGGCTGCCGCCGACTATGCCGACGACCTGAGCGGAAGACTCAAAGAACGCTCGTTGACCGACAGGATCATAGCCGAGGTGCTGCGCCTTATGCCTGCGGCAGGGACTGTGCCGGCTGTGGCCACGGGACATTTTGACGAAATGAAAAGGGCTAAAAAATACATCGACAAAAATTATGCACATGATCTGTCGCTGCCGGTGATAGCAAGGGCTGCAAGCTTAAGTCCGGTTTATTTCCACAGGCTGTTCTGCAAATACTACGGTCTGACCCCTGCGGAATATGTAAGGAATGTCAGAATCACGGCGGCAAAGGAGCTGCTGCTGTCGACCGATCTCTGTATTGCCGAGATATCCGAACGATGCGGCTTTTCCTCACAGGCGTATTTCGGCTGCCGCTTTAAGGATACCGTGGGCGAGGCGCCTCTTTCGTACAGAAAAAATAAGCTGAAGAGAGATAAAGCGTAAAAAATACTGGACTTTTCAAAAGATATATTATATACTTATTTGTGTGTTTAGTTGTTCCGGCGGCTTTGCCGACCAAGCGGAACAAAAATAATGTTATCCGCAGCGGCGGATATTTAAGGAGAACAAAAAATGAAAAAACTGCTCAGAGTAATAGCTGTTGCACTCAGCGTCGCGGTTCTCGTACCGGTACTCGGCGCGTGCCATAAGAAGGATGAAATCGCCTACACGATAGGCGGTCATAAGTTTACATCGGCAATGTACAGCTGTGTTCTTACCCTTGCGGCTTCCGGTGCCAGAAGCGATATCGATACGTTTGTAAAATCCCAGAATTCCGATTCGTCGTCATCCTCATCTTCATCTTCCAAGGAGACCGATTATACAAAATATAAATTCGATGCTGAAGGCAAGGTCAGCAGCGAGGGCACCGTTTCCTATAACGACTATGTAAAGCAGCAGGCAGTCAGCACGCTGAAGCAGTTCGCCGCTGTTTTAAGCCTTTGCGAGAGCGAAGGGCTTACCCTCAGCGAGGACGAAATAAAAGAAGCAAAGGCGCAGGCATCATATTACTGGAACGTCGGCTGTGACTATTCGACCTATGTCTATTATTCAAATTACGGCATGAATCCCACTCAGTATTTCACACCTTATGCCAACCGTCTTGAGCAAAACGGCGTGTCGGAATCGACATATGAGCAGTATATGATATATCAGTATCAGTACGGCTCCTATTTTGATCATCTCTACAATGAGGGCGGCGCGAAGGAGGTCTCAAAGGAGACCCTTACCGAGTATCTTACCGCACATTATGCGATAGCCAATGCCCTTTCACTCACCACCAAGGACAGCAAAAACAAGGATCTGTCGGAGGAGGACAAGGCAGCGGTCAAGGCAAACGCCGACGCTTATGCAGCAAGGCTTGAATCCGGCGAGAGCTTTGACACCATATATAAGGAAGAGACCAAGTCAGACAGCAGCTCAGGCAGTTCTTCCGGTGAAGAAACAAAAAGTGACGAGGAAAAGGAATATACTCCCGAAAGCTTTGTGAAGCTGTACGGCGATAGCGAGACCTCGTCCAATAGTGATCTTTTCAAAACCGTTTCTGAAATGAAGACCGGCGAGATAAAGGTTGCTGAGGACACCTCCAATTCGGCATATGTAGTGCTTCAGAAGCGCGACATAACCGAGAAGGATTATTGGCTGAAGAATCTTCGCAGCAGTATTTTACAGGCCTTGAAGTCTGACGAATTTGATGACATGCTGAAAGAATACGCAGAGAAGCTTGAGGTGGTGGAGGACAGCCACGCTACCCGTCCGTTTACCGTTAAAAAGGTGAAGTTCCCCAAGGCTTAAGCTGTTTTTGCGGCGCAGGTTCGTCAGTCTAAACGTTCACGCTTCTCCGGAGTGGCGACATTCCGGAGAATTTTTATAAAGTACGGCGGAATACTATTTGTGCGACACGAAGGAGTGGATTTATGCAAAACAACATATCTGAGCCGTCACGCGGCATATCCTACAAATTCTTGAAAACCGACAGGTTTAAGACGACGGTCATATCAATGGGCTTTTATCTGCCGATAGATGGTGGTGCGGCGGCAAATTCGCTGGCGCTGTCGCTTATGCGGAGCGGCACCGCGGCACTGCCCGACCCGTACAGCTTCCAGAGAAAGCTGGCGTCGCTTTACGGAGCAACCGTCTCGTCATGGACGGCAAAGCAGGGCGACGCGGCGGAATACAGGATAAATATAAGCGTCAATGCCGACAGGTATTCGCTTGAAAACGAAAACACCGTAAACCAAGCCGGCGAGCTTTTCTGCGATATGGTATTCGGCAGATTCCTTGACGGTACTGAATATCCGGCTGACGCCGTGGCGCGTGAAAAGCGTCTGCTTTCGGAACGCATTGCCGGAAAAATGAACGATAAACGCATCTTTGCACGGTCGCGCTGTGAGGAGGAAACATGCAAAGACGAGCCTTACGGAATGTCGCCCGACGGCACCTGCGCCGAGGTCGGGGCACTGCAGAGCGCGGATGTGACCGCGGCTTTGGAAAGGCTCATTAAAACCGCCTTTTTGTCGGTCATTGTAATAGGCGAAAAGGAGCCGGACGGATTTAAAGAAAGGATCGCAGAGCTTCTCTTTAAGGCAGAGCGAAGATATTCGCCGCTGCCGCAGAACATAACCGCTGCGGCAAGGGACAGCGTCAATGCGGTTGAGGATAAAATGCCGGTCGAACAGGGCAAGCTTGTGATAGCACTCAGAAGCGCCGACGGCGGAAACGACCGTGAAACGACCGCGATGAGGGTCATGGCTGATATTTTCGGAGGCGGTCCTTATTCCAAGCTGTTCTGCAATGTGCGTGAAAAAATGAGCCTTTGCTATTACTGTTCCGCACGCCCGGTACGCAGCAAAGGGCTGATCTTTGTGGAAAGCGGAGTACAGAATGATAATATGGATGCCGCACAGAAGGCAATATGCGAACAGTTTGAAGATATGAAAAAAGGAGCTTTTTCCGAAAAGGATCTTAAATGTTCAAAGCTGGCGCTGCTTGATGCGATACGTTCCGCGGAATCGGACCAGCAGTCGCTGCTCGGATGGTATTCAGCCCGTGCGCTTGACGGCTGTGCCATGTCGCCGAAGGAAGCCTGCGCCGAGATAGAAAAAATAACGGCGGACGATGTTATATCGGCTGCAAAGGGCTTTGCCGTTGACACCGTTTACAGGCTCACGCCGGCGGCGGAAAAGGAGGAATAACCATGAGCTTTAAGTCGGAACACCTTGTTTCTGCGGCGGCGGGCGAGCAGTGCACCGTAGCGGTGCATGATTCGGGTCTCAAAATTTTCCTTTGTCCGAGAAAGGGATATTCCACAAATTACGCAATATTCGGAACGCACTACGGTTCAATAGACACCGAGTTTGCTCTGGGCGACGGCGAGCTGCAGCGTGTGCCCGAGGGCATAGCGCATTTTCTTGAGCACAAGCTGTTTGAGGGCGAGGACGGCGACGCTTTTGAAAAATATGCCGTGACCGGCGCGTCGGCAAACGCCTATACGTCGTTTGACCGCACCTGCTACCTTTTCAGCTGTTCGGACAGGTTTTACGAAAACCTTGACATACTGCTTGATTTTGTTTCGTCACCCTATTTTACGCCCGAAACGGTAAACAAGGAGCAGGGGATAATCGGTCAGGAAATAAAGATGTACGAGGACGTCCCGGACTGGCGCGTTCTGTTCAACCTTTTTAGGATAATGTACCACGAACACCCGGTAAAGATTGAGATCGCCGGAACGGTGGAGTCGATAGCCAAGATAACCGACAAAACGCTTTACGACTGCTACAACACATTCTACGATCCGTCGAATATGTTTCTTTGCATATGCGGTGATTTTGATGAGGAAAAGGTGCTGGCGGCGGTCGAAAAGCGCATAAAACCAAGACCGCATGAGGCAATCCGCAGGTCGGAGTTTTCGGAGCCGGACAGCATCGTGAAGGATTATACCGAGCAGAAAATGGCGGTTTCAATACCGCTTTTTGTAGCCGGTATAAAGGACAATGTCATGAAGACCGGAAAGACAGCCGTGCAGACAGTGGCAACCGAGCTGCTTATGGAGCTTGTTGCCGGAAGAATATCGCCGCTTTACGCAAGGCTGCTTGAAAAAGGGCTTATAAACAACAATTTTTCGACCGAATACTTTTACGGTCACGGTTATTCCGCATTGCTGTTTGAGGGCGAGTCAAAAGACCCAAAGGCTGTGGCGGACGAAATAAAGGCAGAATTATTATCGGTTGCGTCCGGCAATATCGATAAAGAGCTGTTCTCGGACGCAAAACGCAAGCTCTACGGCAGGGAGATCCGCCGCTTCGGCGATGCAGAGGAGACGGTCGGTGTGTTTGTGGATTGTGCTGTCGAAGGCCATATGCCGTATGACAGACTGTCGGCTTTCAATAAGCTGACCGCAGAGGATATAGTAAAAAGAGCCGCCGAGCTTGACCTGTCCTGCTTCGCCCTTTCGGTGATAAGACCTAAAAGTTTAAGCTGATATTACTGTCCTGTCCATTCGTTTAGAAGGG
>UQDO01000008.1 GCA_900539855.1 uncultured Oscillospiraceae bacterium | reverse complement strand
ATCTTTTTTATTTTGTTTTACTTCTCGTATCTTCATAACCGTACACCTTTTTTAGGCTGTGCTCCGAAGCCGCCTGTGCAGAGCATAAGCTGATGGGTTGCAAGCTGATACTCAGGGCTGAAAACATCTCTGTCGATAACGACAATCTTTCCGTTTAGATTTACTTCCTCAGTTAGCGGTTCGCATTTGTCAGCGGTGAAAATCAGCTCGCTGTCGCCGATAAATTCTTTTTCCTTGCCGATTCTCTCAATAACTTCTTTCGCAGCAGAAGCAATGCGCTGACCGTAGATTTCAAAAATCTCAGCATAACCGTCGCTTGCAAGCGCGCTGCTATATCGTTCAAAGATATCGTTTTGTTCGGCATAACAGCAGAGATACCTTTCAGACGGTGCGGCATTCTTATCTTCTCCGACGATAATTTCCTCGCCGCCGATTCTCTGACAGGCAATTACCTCATAGCTGCCTACCATTCGTTTTTCTTCCTTCAAGCAGTTCACCTCCTTCATATTCAAAGGGCGGCACCGTTTTACCGATGCCGCCCATAGAGCTTATTTCTTTTTCTTTCCTCGGATATTCATAAAGACGATACCGCCGATAATGAATACCACAAGGGCGATGAGAATTACTGTTTTCATCTCCAAACCTCCTTATTTTCTTCCGACATACCAATCGTCGTACATATTGCCCGACAATGTGATATTGCTTATAACATCCTCGCTTACAAGCATACCCATCGGCGTCCAAGCGTCCGATTTTACGACCTTGACCGAGTATTTTCCGTCCGGATACCATACGGGCGTGTAATGGACATTCTCGACATTACCTACATTCGGGAAAATCCAAAAGCTGTAGTTTCCTATGATTTTGGATTGCAATGTCGTAATCTTGCCCGCTGCATTTTGATAATTGTATTCGGGGAAAAGCGCATAGGAATACTGCGGAACGGTAAACCCCGAACCATATGCGGGAGACTCATATCCCGTAATGCCTATCATAACATTGCAGTCATACAAGGATAATCCGTATCCGGATTTCATCGTCCAACTGCTGCCGTTTTGTGTTGCTGTAGCTCCCGTTGCCGGCAAGGTTTCTTTTCTCAGCCGGGGGTTAATTCCGATGCCGTAATACACCTTTTCAAAGGCGTTGTTTTTGTATTCATACTGCCACCAAGTCGTATACGCCTTAGTCTCTGTCGGCTCGGCAGGCTTTGTAAATCCTGTCGGTGCGGAGCGCTCATAGGTTGTGTCCGGTGTAGTATAGCTGAGCTTTGGCTTTGTCGTCCTCAGCCGTGAAACAGGGTTATACACCTTACCGCCGTCGATAATCTCCGCGTCAACATACACGCGATTTTGCCCGAAACGGTTTGGTACATACCAATCAAAGGAAACAAGGTTCTTATCCCTTGCAGGCACAATTACATTCTTAGTTGCCGAATAGACCTGATACTTTTTTGCTTCATCGTAAACCGTAAATTTCACTTTCAGATTAGAGCTTGGTGTGTAGTCATCGTAAGACTGATTTTTAATATAAAAGCTTGAAATAACTCTTGTGTTTTCACGGTACGGCGCGTTCGGCGTAATCGGTACGATTTTTACGGGATGATTGGACTTGCATACACGCAGCCAAGCGTTGTTGTAGCGGTCGGTTTCATAGTCTGTATTGCCGCGTTCCACGGTGTCCAGATATACGCCGCCCCAAATCGTAAAGGTTCGTTTATTCGGCACGGTAAAGGTATATCCTGTAATTTCAATCGTGCCGTTGGCAGGGATTGCGTATGTGCCGGAGATCTGAGAGCCGCCGTCCATATATCCCTTGACATACACCGTGCAATCGGTATTGTTCTTATAAACATACCGAACGGTGATCTCGTCGGCAACCTCCAGCTTTTGCGGATCGACATATTCGCCGTCCTCATTTACAAGCCGAATATCCTCAAGCGCAACATCGGGCTTTACAATATTCAGGTAATAATCGGTCGATTCTCCCGTATGGGCGGTATCGCTTGCCCAATAGGTTCTGAAATTGAATTTCATCTTATACGAATTGGCGTCCTCGTTATCGTTCAGCGGAATCAGATAATGCCTTACCGCGCTCTTTGCGGAATAGGAGCTGTATTTGCTCAAATTAGCTTTATCGACATAAACATCTTCGCCGTTACCGGACTTATAGATCAAGTCCCAAGCGCTGCCGTTCCAACGGTAGCTCTGTCCGCGCAAATTGTTTGCCGATGTCCATTCATTTTTACCGCCGAAGTTATAGGTGAAATGCACCTTTTGTCCGAAATACATAGCGCCGCTTGTTCCCGAAGCACTTGCCGTTGCCTGAGTGGCACCGTCAATTCCGTAGGCGGTAATGCTGTCCCTTGTTACAATCGGTCTTATGGGAATATAAAAGGTCTTTTCGGGACCGTATTTCAGAACATTGCCGCTTCCGTCAATCCAATCAGCACGGGCTTTTACTGTAATATGATCCGTACCGTTTCCGATAGTTGTCGGGTTCAGCTTGACATCATACCAAGTATTACTGTTCGACCATACATTACGGGAGGTAGAACCGCCGCCGACTACCCAAACAGACTGCTTCACATAGCAATTCTGACTTTCAGCCGGGAAATTGAGAGCATACCAAACCGAACTGTCGGTCTGCGGATAACCGTGTCCGTAAGTCCAATTAGAGAAGCTGCTTCCGTAGCTTATACCGTAATGGTTGTTGTTACGGACGCTTATATTTCCGGGCCACGCTTCACAGCAGCGAACGGAAAGCGTCGGTGTGAAGTCGGGCTTTGTTTCGGTGTAGGCAATACCTACGCCGTAGCCGTCGTTGATAATGGTATAAAAGGACGCGCGTTTTGACAGTTTTCCGACGCCCGACCATAATCCCTGACCGTCTGGTGTGTAAAGGGCGTTCGGGAAATGACGGTTGGTATACTCGGAAATAAAGCCCCAGCTTGCCGAAGTTTTGCTCGCACCGCCGTTACTGTTTGCACCTAAAATATGCTTGCCGTACAGGGCAATCTCGGTAACGGTCAGAGAATGCCACACACTTTCAAGCCGCACATCATAGATAGGTTCAACGAGAACCTTATCGCCGTTTTTAAGGCTTGAAATACCGCCGATACCGAGCTTCGAGAGCACGGGATTAAGATTTCGCGTATCATTCTGCCAAGCACTCATTCCGCTTGTGACCGGAAGGCTCTGAGCAAATCCCATATCTGCTTCCTTATAACAGTTTGCGGTTGTTTTGCTTGTGGAAAAGCCGCTGTTCTGATTATCCTTTAACTGCTTCTTGTTCCACTTGGTCGTAAACTTATACCAATTAAATGCCTGATTTGCGTACCTTGTGTTGCGGTACACATCTATGACCTTGCCGTTCTTTGTTCCGCCGTTCTTATCCACTACGCTGAAACGGTAGCCGATCATACAGTTATCGTCGGTAGTCATAATTGCGTAGCCGTTCGGTCCTGCCGAAGTTCCCGCGCCTCCGCCGCCGGCCGATGAGCCGTCCCAATTAAGTGCATAGGCGGTAACGGCAAGAGAAGAAACGGCGGTCAGCACCGCAAGAAAGATTGACAGAATCCGAATAGTTTTCTTCTTCATCGAAGTCCTCCTTTACATAAAAGTAAGGAGCCGGACTTTTGAAGTCTGACTCCCGTAGATTTCGTTATTATCAGTGGTGATGACAGGTGTTGCCCTTAACCGTTTCGCCGCACTCACATACCGTATCCTGCAAGAATGAAAAGCACCCTGTGGGATTGCTTTGCGACCAATAGGCTCTGCCGCAGCGCGGACAAACCTCGGTGTTATCCTTTTGCTTGCTGTAATCGGGACACTTGGTGGGCGTGTACTCGGTATAGCCCCATTCGTTTGTTACATAAAAGCTTGCACAGTTATGCGAACCGCAATAGGGGCAGCCATCAAGCTCAAGGTTTTTAATATAAGCGTGATACTCGGCGTTTTCGCAATGATGGTTTTTCTCGCCGCAGCTATATGCTGCCGCTTCACCGCTGCCGATGGATATGCCGCCGGTCTTGCCCTCATCATTCGGGATAGGCTGTTCGGTCACGGTCTTATTTGTGTCCTTAGCCTTTTCTCCGGTGCTTCCGCTTTTACTTATATCATCGGTTTCAACCTCCGGGCTGAGCCGACCTTTGCCGTCGTCGGCAAGCTTGTCATCTTCGTTTATATTCTTGGTTTCGTCGCTCTGTGTATCCTTTTCCGGCTCGTCAATGACAATCGTACCGCTTGAAGTTTCCTTAGCTTCGCTTTCAGCCGGTTTGTCCCCGTTATGCTTCGGTATCAGTGTGATACAGAGGACAACGGCAACCACGATGCAAAGCGCGGATACGCCGATAATACAGAGCTTTTTCTTGTTTTTCATTCGTCTGTACCTCCTAAAACTTTTCGTTATACTTTGATTCAACGGTAACCGGGATTCTAACGGTAGATACCCGTATTCCCGCAAAGCGGATCGGGACATATATCGTATATGATGTGAAAATCTGCAATTTCTTATCTACTGTAAATCCGACATACGGAGTAGTGATATAGTAATTTAAGTCTCCGTCGCTGTCATAATTGTAATAGCAGTAGCCGCGCTTTTCAAGTGTGCAAAACTCCGTCAGTGCCTCCTGGTATTCGGCGGCGTCAATTCCGTCCGTTTTGTTGTTGCCTTGCTTTATTGAGTTGTATATCTCAATAGAGTTCTGCATTACAAAGCTGTCAAGCACCACGCGGGAATTACGCTTGACCGTCTTTACGGTATTCACCGCCACCGCAAAGGTAACAAAGACGGAGAGCAGCATACAGATAATGACGATCATTACGCAGGTGGAAACATAGCCCTCGGCTCTTTTGCTTTTCATATCTCCACCTACTTCCAATACTTTTCGGACAATCCCGATTTCTTTACCGAAACCGTAACGGGAATTTCAAACACCCCAAGTCCTTTGATATAAGTGTGCTTGGAGATTTCAACCCACATTCGCTCGCCGAGCTGCACCCGATGATAGGTACTGTTGAAATATCGGTCCGCACCATAGTCAATATCGTAGTAATAATACTGATCGAGCATATCGCTGTCAGCACTCCAAAAGTCGCTGTTAAAGCAGCCGGAATAGGTTGCCGCTTCTATAAGGTCATCCGCAATTTGATCCATTTCAATGCGCAGGGTGATAAAGCTGAATATATTAACGGCGATAACAAGGATCATCACGAAAACAACCACGCCGACGCACATATCGACATAGCCCTCACCGCGTTTTGCGCGCAATAATTTCTTCATCATAAACCCCTCCTTTATCCGAAAAGGACGCCGATGGAGTCCATAATCTGCGAAAGAATTACTACAACATACACAAGCATAAAGCAAATGAGCAGGCACATAGAAAGGCGTTTTACCTTTCGCGGCACTTTCTGCGCTCTGAGTCTTAGCTGCTGACGCTGAATATCGTTGAATTTAAGAGTCAGCGACGCCCAATACATCTCGGTATCATCGCCCCTTAAAATGCCGATAAGTCCACGGCAGACATCGCTCATCATAGCCGAACCGACGCGCGCTTCAAGCCTTGTAATCGCCGCTTCATAGTTGCCGGACTTCATATCCGCCACTGTAATGTCAAGCTCGTGCTTCATTTCACGCCCGGCGTTTTTTGCATAGCTTTCAAGCATATAGAGTACATCTCGGCTGTGCTTTAAGGTCTTGTCTATGGTAAAAACAAGTCGCGGCAGCTCATTCTCGATTTTCTCTCGCTTATATCGGATTTTTACCGATACGGCTTTCATTTCTTTGCGGTAAAGAAATGCCGCAAGGAAAAGCACGACGGGGGAGAGAAGCGGCAGAATAAATGCCATAGGAACAGCAAATACGCCGATAAGCATTGCCTTTACAATAGCGTTTGCTTTGAACTTCTCGGGCGTTATATCCATCTGAGCAGTTTTCAGATCCGCTTCAAGCTGTGCTTTTTTGAACTCATTGAGTTTCATAAGCCTTGCGAGAAAGTCTGCAAGGTTTCCGAGCCAGATGTTAAGGGCAGAAGTCTTTTCCTTTTGCTGCTTTGACAGGCTCTCCACGGCTTTGGAGGTTTTAAGGTACGGAATACGGTAAACATCCGCAAGCACAAAGAACAGCCCGACGCCGCACAGCGCCCCGATAATTGCCTGTAACATATCTAAAACCTCCTTATCTCTTGTATTCAATAGGCTTTGTAAACTTCATCATAAACAAAGCCGTAATCAAAATGACCATACCGCAGATGCCGCACACAATTTTACCCGGTGCGGTAAAGAGCAGTGTGTGAAACCAATCTTTGTTGAGCAGATACAGAAGCGGCACATTGCCGACCACCAGCGCCACCATAAACCAATATTCGTTACGGGCTGAGGACAGCATTGTTTTCAGTTCCGAATTGACGATGCGCACATCGGTAAGCTTTGCGACAATGGGCAAAAGCGTATCCTTAAGCGTTCGGTCATCCTGGCACTGAATGAGCGTGTCGCACCACTCCCAAAATATTTCATTGTCCACTTTATCTTTCAGCTTGTAAAGTGCGTGTTTTATATTTGAGGAAATAGCGGTTGCGTCGCCCTCAAAAGACTTGAACACATCACGCAGCGGCGGCTTGATATATTTTATATTCTCTCTGACCGCCTCAACGATATCGTCCGAGCGTACATATGAGGTCGTAATGATAGACAATGCGGTTTCAAGTTCTTCCTTGGTGTTTTTCTCATAGTAGGACAGTGTGCTTGTAGTGTAGAAAAACGGAATCAGGGCAAACGCCACCGACAGTACCGGCATAAGGAAGATGTTATCTATCAGCACCGACACAATAATACCCGCCGCAAAAAGAACAAGCGACGTGCAGCAGACAATTGTGAACTGCTTTGATTTACCCGTAACGGCAAGCGCGGTTTTCATCTTCACAAGCGTTCTGTAAAGACGGTGTTTCTTTTTGTTTCCGCGAAGATTACGGGATTTATCCCGCATAGTATCGTTTGGTGTTATAAGCTGCATCAAATCGTCTGTGACTCTTTCGGGGGTAAGTCCGAAAAGGCACACAACGGCGATAATAATGAGAACTGAGCTGATAACGGAAAATATCACTTGAAATCACCGTCCTTTACTAAAAACTGTTCCAATGTTTTCTGCGGCACACCGAACTGCAAAAGCTTTGCTTTCAGATGCTCGCTCATAATCTCCGGCTGTTCAAAGTACCCGTCAATTTTGTACTTGCCGCGCTTTAATTCGTTTTTCGTGATACGAAAGCGGAAAAGCGTATGATATTCCCGTTCACCCGAGGGAGTAATCACGCACTCGGAGATGTCCATAATCTTACGGGAATTGTCCTCAAGCTTGTGTGCGTACACAACAAGGGGAAACGCCTGACCTGCCTGCATAAGCGAAGTCGCAAAGTTGATGGGAAAGCGTTTCTGACAAAGTAAGCCTAATCGCATATGCGCCGCGTCTGCCGCCGATGCGTGAATGGTCGAAACAACTGTATGCCCCGTAAGGCTTGCCTCAACTGCCGAATACGCCTCGGTATCACGCATCTCTCCGACTACCACGATATCCGGATTAAAACGGAGAGATGCTACCACCAAGTCCTCCTGCGTGATGTCATATGCAGGGTTATCCGAGGGACGAGAGAGTGTATGCACAACATTGTTTACCACCTTGCCGTCCTTAACCTTTACAAGCGACAGCTCGCGTGAGCCGGACTCTATCGTAAAAATACGCTTATTGTCCGGAATGGAAGTAAGCAGAGCGTTCAGAAGCGTTGTTTTACCCGATGATGTCGCACCCGCAACCACAAAGGAAATACCGTAGCGCAGACACATACAGAGAAAATCTATCATCTTCTGCGTAGCATTGCCGCCCTTCACAAGCGCTTTCATATCCACTCTCGACGGGTGAAGCAATCGGATAGACACGCTGATACCCCTGTCATAGTCCACAAGCGGTTCTTTCAGCGCAGTAATACGGGTGTTGCCGGGGAGGTGTCCCTGCGACATAGGCGTTGCATTGTCGATAATCATACCGGAATGGTGCAAAAGCCTTTTTACCACATCTACGGCATGCTGCGGATTATAGAAATGCTCTTTGGCTTTTTCAATATGACCGTCCGTATAGGTTACGGCGATATCGTCCCAACCGTTGATATTGATTTCTTCAATCTCATCGCGACCGAGATATTTCGTAAGCACCGAATACTCTGCCATTTCGGAATACAGCTTGTCTGCAAGATCACGGAAGGTCATACCCTCCACCTCAAAGCCGCTGTCGTGCAGATACTTCTCGATATATGAGCGAAGCTGCACAATCTTACTGCGGTCGGAGAGTGCCGCCGCATAGTTCTCAGAGATATACTCCTGCGACTTATGGAGCAGAGAAACAAAGTCGATTGTCTGAGCCATCAGATCACCGCCTTTGCAATGCCCGCTGCCACGCTCCTATACTTTGCGTCGGGAAGCCTTTCGGAAAGCGTACCCGTAATGGTCTGCTGTTTCAGTGCCTTGGAAAACGGAAGTGTAAAATCTACGCCTTTAAAGTGGTTTGCGACCTCCGTAATCGGGAGAAACAGATCCTTGTCCGCAATGTTCATAACCTTAATGCGGTTACTTGCACTCATCTCAAACATTCCTGCGTTGGAGGAATAGTAAGCCATACATTTAAGGTCGGGGGTAATAAGCTGAATGAGCCTGTCCGCATGGCTTTTCGCCATAGAGGAAATAAGCTCGTCGGCATTTCCGGCGCAATCGACCACAACATAATCCGCAAGCTCCTTTAAGAGTGAAAAGAGATTCAGAATTTTGTCCTCGGTTGCTTTCGGATAGGAAAAGCTGTTTTCACCGGCTTTGTAGCCGAGAAACCCGAAGTTCTCCATTGTTTTGACATTGTTCATCTGGCGGAGCACATCTTCACGGTAAATATCCGTGCGGTCAAGCGCCACGCCGACCGAATATAGCTCTGCTTCCTTGCAGTTCGGGAATATATACGCAAGGCAGGGTACATTCAGATCGGGCGAGAGGAATATAACCGAGCCTTTCTTGGCATAGTAGATTTCCTCAGCAATTTTAAGCGCAGCGGTTGTTTTGCCGCTGCCGGGAGCACCGCAAACGGCAATCATCTTACTCATTCGCGCCACCTCCCGCAAAGAAAGCGTCCTGCTTTTCAAGAAACTTAGCAGCAGTTTCGTTATCTCCGCGGTAAACAAGGGCTGCTTGGAGGGTAATGTCCGCCTCATACTTTGCAAGGAGCTTTGCCTGTTCGGTGTTGCAAAGGACCGTAATTGTGCTCGGAATTTCAAAGCTGCCGTCCTCGTTCTTCACAACGGAGTCCTGATCTATACCGCCTGCGGTAGTTGTGGTGATGACCTTCATATATTTAAGCTCACCGGGAATAGCGGAGGTTCCCGCATTTTTATCTACCACGATAAGCGAGATAATATCTCCGTTTTGAAGCTTACCGGAAAGTCCTGCCGCAAAGGTGTCTATGGTTACGCTGACTGCTACCTTGCTGCCGTTAAGCGTCGCAAGCACATCATCTGCATTATTGGAGTCTCCCGACAGCTTTGCCTTTGTAAGAATATCTCCGGCGTAGAGAGTGGAGGACGCATATTTGCCGACCACATCGGCGGTTTTTACATACACGCCCTGCGGCATAGTATCTGTTTTGACCTTTACGGTTTCAACCTGATCCTCCGTGATTTTAGTACCTCTGCCGACTTCCTGTTTCAGCCGCACAACCGTTGTTGTGTCGCTTGTCAGTCGATTTACGACGGGGGCAATCGCAAAGGTCATAGCAACCGCAAGAATCATGCAAACGATACCGATAATTGTTCTGTTCTTCAAAGTTTCAACCTCCTGTTTCTACATAAAATATGCCGTCATAAACCCGACGGCAAGGTAAGGGATTAAAGGAAATCCCTCGTGTTTTTTCTTTCTGTTCTTTATGGAATTGATAATGACTGCAAGTATCAGCCCTATCATCAGCCCGGTCATTCCTTGTACCGTGCCGAGCATAAACGCACACGCGGCGGAAAGCTTTATATCTGCGCCGCCGATACTGCTTTTCGTTACGGCGGCTGTCGTAAGCATAATTCCGCCTGTAATCAAAGCCGATAAAAGCATACCGGGCAGAGCCGACATATCCGTACCGATAAACGCTGCAATCACAATCATTAAATGGACATAGTTTTCGCACTCCCTCGTTTTAATGTCCTCATAAGAGGAGAATGCGAGGAGCAGGCAAAAGATAATGCCCTTGACAGTGATTGCAGCACATCCAAAAAAACAGAACAGCGAAAGGGCTGTGAGCGCCGCAATAACCGTGAAGAAAAGCACCGCCTTTTTCTTATTTCCCTTGTATACATTCGACGCATACAGGCTGATAAAAACGGCTGTAAGCACCGTCAGCGCAAGCAGCACGATCCCGTTTACAAGAATAAGCGGATTCTCCGTTATTTCCGGTGTGATTCGCGGCATAATAGGTCGTATCATTAAGTGTTTCATTTATTCGCCCCTTTTCAAGAAAATAGGCGGAGGGGTGCCGCCTATGACACCCCTCCGTCCGTTTGGTTTAGCCTGCGTAATTGAACAAGCCCTGAATCTTGGTCGTTACGGTAGGCATAATGGTGGTGTTAAAGAGTACATACAGACCTGCGAGCAGGAGCGCTCCGATAACAACGGCGATGAGAATTTTTACGCCGGAGTCAACATAGCCCTCAGCCTTCTTGCAGGCGACAGCGGCACGGACGGTGGAAATTGCGGTATTTACCTTGTTTCTGATTTTCTTGAACATATTTTTTACCTCATTCTTTCTTTTTTGATTTCGGGTGGATTACGGATTAACCGTTATACGAGAAAAGCTCGGTGATCTTGGTCGTTACGGTGGGCATAATGGTAGTGTTAAAGAGCACATACAGCCCGCCGAGCAGGAGCGCTCCGATGACAACGGCGATGAGAATTTTCACGCCGGAGTCAACATAGCCCTCAGCCTTCTTGCAGGCGACAGCGGCGCGAACGGTGGAAATTGCGGAGTTTACCTTGTTTCTGATCTTCTTGAACATAAATTTTTACCTCATTCTTTCTTTGATTTGTTTTGTGGGTTTTCTTTGCCTTGGCTTATTCAGCCTTTTCGGCGAGCTTCTGTTCGTAAGCTGCAAACACGGCGGCTTCCAAGCTCTTACGAACTTCGGACTTGATGGGGTGAACGATATCACGGCGGACATCCTTACCGTCAGCGTCCTTGAAAGTCGCATAAGGCATCGCAACGAACTGCGCGTTCTCGGTCTTGATTACTCTGACATTGTGGATAGTAAAGGAACCGTCCACGGTGACAGAAGCAAGAGCCTTGAGAGGCATGCCGTTCTCGATGACCTTGCGGATTTTCACATCAAACTGCATACTGTTTTTCCTCCTTTCATCTTGGATTTTTATATAAGTGAAATAGCGGGCAGGGCAACAAAAAAGACCGGGAAAGCCTTTGCCTTCTCAGCCTTGTGCGCACTTTTCATTACCTTGCCTGCTCCCGTTGCTTTTTGAGATACTTCTGATAAAATTCAAGAGCTTTTATAACATAATCCTCAGCCTTACTGTCCGAATAGTCCTTTGGAATATACGGTTTCAGTCGGTCAAAGGAAAACTTGAATTTCGGTTTCTGATTTGGCTTTTCCTCAGCCATAATATCCCGGACCTTATCGTAGTCGATTTCGCCGGCTTCATACGCCTTGCGGATACGGATTGCCTGATCGTGCGACGGAAACGCTTCGGTTTCGTCTATACGGTCAACAATATCTCTCTGAGTTTCCTCATCAAGATAAGAAAGCTCCACGGCAGGACGCATTTTCATCTGACCTTTGTCCACAAAGTCTTGCAGCTCGTCAACAAGATAGGTAAGGCGGATATATCTTTTGATCTGCGTTGTGCTATCGCCGACCTCCTCAGCCAGTTCTTCATTTGACCGCGTTCCTGATAAATTCGGTCCCACTGGGTCCGCATTTTCCTTACTCGGTCTGCCGGGCAATCTTTTTATAGCGTCCAACTTCATTTTGTAGGCTCGTCCTTTGTCGCAAGGCAGAATCTCTGACCTTTGTGCATTGCTGTCTACCATCAAGATAATGGCTTCATCACGGCTAACCTCTACAACCTCGCAACGTAAGGTTTCAAGTCCGAGCCTTTCGGAAGCGTGTTTACGCCTATGCCCGGAGATCATTTCATATCTGCCGTCATCCTTTTTTCGCACCATAGCCGGTGTGATTACACCTCGGTCTCTGATACTTTCCATCAGGTTTTGCATATCCTCATCATCAAGGACACGGTAAGGGTGATCGGGGAAATCATCAATTTCCGAAAGTGGGATGTCAAAGATTTTCGGCAGCTTATTTTCGGCTCGCTCTTTATCGTTCATAAACAGCTCATCGAGAGCCGTCATCCCTAAATCGAGCTTTTTCACGCGCGGCAATATCCAGCACCTCCTTCGTCAGATTTTTGTATGCGTCGGCAACCTTGCACTTGCCGTCGTAGGCAAAAATGCTTTTACCCTCCATGTTGGCTTCGGTTACTCGCACGGAGGCGGGGATAAAGGTGTCAAACACATTGATTTTCATTCCGAAAGTCTCGCGCATTGACTCAATTACCGACCTGTCATTTACGGTTCGTGCGTCCACCATTGTAAAGAGGATACCGTCGATTTTAAGATCGGGATTGATACCGCGCTTTACCTGTGAATAAGTACGCAATAACAGGTCAAGACCTTTGGTAGACAAAATTCTCGGCTGACTCGGTACGATAATACTGTCCGCCGCAACAAAAGCGTTGATTGGCAGAAGTCCGAGCGACGGGGTGCAGTCAATAAGAATGTAATCATAATTCTTTTTAACCTGATTGACATAGCTTCTCATAATGCACTCGCGGCTCATTACCGTAAAGAGATAACTTTCAATGCCGGACAGTTCCACATTACAGGGCATCAGGTCGATACCCTCGCTGCAATGAATGATACCGTAATCATCATCAAACGGTTTGTTGTCGATTACCTTACTCATTAAGGTTGCAAGGGAAATATCCAACTCGTCCGGTCTTTTGATTCCGAGACTGATGGAAAGCGAACCCTGCGGATCGGCGTCAATAAGCAAAACCTTTTTGCCTTTCATTTTAAGACCGACGCCGAGGTTCAATGCGGTTGTTGATTTGCCCGTTCCTCCTTTCTGATTTTCGATTGCAATTACTTTACAGTTCACTTTGTAACCTCCTTGTTCTTTTTTACCGATGTTTAATTCGGTTATGTATTCGTCTGCAAGGAGGAAAAATAGGCATAAAAAAAGACCGTAAAATCTTTATATGTAATAAAGAAATTACGGTCTGAATATATGTCGTTAGTTGGAATCCCTGTGGAGGAGCAGGGTAAGCCGCTCGTAAAGGGAGCGCAAAACCTGATCGTCAAGCGAGCCGGTAGCCTCCTTGCGGTAACGCGCAATAAACGGTATGGTATTGCCGTCGTCTATAAGCTTTACGGTATTTTCAACCTGAAACGGTTTTAAGGAAAATTCTTCCGTAAGCGTTTTTATAATATCCATTTTATCACCTTGCCTAAGTTTACCATAAAGCGGGGTTATGTTCAATAAAAAAATGGCTTTTGCCGCGGTTTACGCGGTAAAAGCCGTTTCTTATAGTTTAATTATTCTTCTGTAAATGCGTCTTTACTTAAACCACATATCGGACATACCCAATCTTCAGGAACATCTTCCCATGATGTTCCGGGTGCGATTCCGTTATCAGGATCACCGACAACAGGGTCATAAACATATCCGCAGGGACATTCGTATTTTTTCATAGTAAAAAACCTCTTTTATTTTTGATTACTTGCTCATTATCTTAGATATTGTATCCATAATTTTGTCATGGCAACCACCGCATCCGGTCGAACATTTTGTGATCCTTTGAACATCTTCAAAAGCTTTTTCCACATTCTCAAATTTTACTTCACGGTGAAGTACATTTTCAACATCTGCATAGGTTACTTTTTTACAATTACATATTGTATAGTTTTCCATCATATATTACCCTGTACATTAACCGAAATATCTCTTTAAAAGACCCTCAAAAGCTCTGCCGTGGCGGGCTTCATCTCTTGCCATTTCATGAACGGTATCATGGATAGCGTCAAGATTAAGTTCCTTAGCAAGCTTCGCAAGTTCAAACTTGCCCTTTGTAGCGCCGTTTTCGGCGTCTGCACGCATTTCAAGGTTTTTCTTGGTGCTGTCGGTTACGACCTCGCCCAAAAGCTCCGCAAACTTAGCGGCATGTTCGGCCTCTTCAAAAGCTGCTTTTTCCCAGTACATACCGATTTCGGGATAGCCCTCTCTATGAGCTACTCTTGCCATTGCAAGATACATACCCACTTCCGTACATTCGCCGTTGAAGTTTTCACGAAGACCGTCGATTATTCTCTGATCGGCGCCCTTGGCTATACCCACAACATGCTCGGCAGCCCATGTTTTTTCCGCAGACTGTTCAGCGAATTTAGATGCCGGAGCGTGGCATATAGGACATTCCTCCGGCGCAGATTCGCCTTCATAAACATAACCGCAAACAAGACATACAAATTTTTTCATTTTTAATTCCTCCGTAAATTGATTTTAATCAGCTCTGCATTTACTGCACACACCGTACACGATATATACCGTTGTTTCGCTTGAGAAGTCGTTTTCCTTTGCCGTTCCCGACAGAATATCCTGCTTTAACGGAGCGTCATAAATTTTTCCGCAGCGTTTGCAATGCAGATGCGCGTGCGGAGCGCTGTTTCCGTCAAAGTGTTCATATCCGTCGCCGACAGATAAAGAAAGTATAACGCCTTCTTCGCTTAGATCCGCAAGGTTACGGTAGACCGTTCCGAGACTTATATTCGGAATAACCTTGCGTACCTCGTTATAAACGGCAGATGCCGTGGGGTGTGTATCGGTTGAATGCAAAACCTGTAAAATTGTTTCACGCTGCCGTGAATAATTTTTCATTGAATCACCCAAATCAATAATGATTACTATTTTATTATACACGCAAATTTGATTTTGTCAAGAACTTTTTTTCAAAAACCTTGACATTATCCACCGAGACCTTAAGTATGCCCTCCTTTTCGCCTCTGTTCACGGCAAGTATTCTGTGGTCGGGTATTTTGGAGAGCGGTTCGCTGTAATCCTTATACATTTCGTAAACGCCGATATCCTCCGTGATTGCCTTGGCGGTAAGCATACCGTGCGCAAGGCAAACAAATCTCATACGTTTGCGTATGTCGGCGTCGTCGGAAATTTTTCCGGCAATTATATCCATAGCTCCCGTAAGCGCTTCTTCTGCTGTTTCAACCCCTTTTTCGGGGTTTATATATTCTGCCGCAAGCATCATAGGAGGTTTGCAGTCGGGCGCCTGTCTGTAAATTTCCTCCGCTAACGGCTCAAGACCTTTTTCTTTTGCGGTTTTTCTTGTAGGGACGGTATAAATCGTCAAGCTCGGTCAGAGTTTTCGCTCCGTCTATCGCGGCGGAAAGCTCATCGGTTAAAGCATCCTGTTCGTCTATGGCGGTTTTGATTTTTTGGCGTGTTTCCTCCATATTGCGCAGATAGTTAAGCTGCGGAAATGAAAAAAGGGACTTAAAATCCGGAAAATTTCATATCCCCGGTTCAAGTCCCTTTGGTCGAACATATTATTAAATTTTGTGCCCTAAAAATGCTTTTCAATTTTTGCCTCATAAATGCTTGAAAACCCTTGATTTCTCAAGGGTTTTCAAGCTTTGTGCTTTTTAGTCGCACAGTTATGGTGCGCTGAAAGGGACTCGAACCCCCGACCTACTGGTTCGTAGCCAGTCACTCTATCCAGCTGAGCTATCAACGCACATCGGTCTTTTGGACCGCCATAATATATTAGCACAACTTGAAACAAAAATCAATAGGAAATTTTGAGATTTTGAAAATTTCTTAAATACTCAGTATATGTGTCGCCACCGTGAAATATACAACAAGCGATACGGCGTCGATTATGGTCGTTATAAACGGACTTGCCATGACCGCAGGATCAAGCCCCAGCCTCTTTGCAAGTATAGGCAGCGTACAGCCCACCAGTTTGGCACAGAACACCGTCACGGCAAGCGTTATGCAGACTACAGCCATCTCCGGATATGTGACGCCGGAATGCATGAGTGCGTTGTCCACAAGCAGGATCTTAAGAAATCCCGCGGCTGTCAGTGCCAGACCGCACAGGACCGCCACCCTTGCTTCCTTCCACACAACCCTCAGCACGTCGCGCATGCGTATCTCGCCTACCGCCATTCCGCGGATTATAGTGACCGACGACTGCCCGCCTGCATTTCCACCGGTATCCATGAGCATCGGTATAAACGCGACGAGCGCAGGAAAAGCGGTAAGCGCTGACTCAAACGAGCTGATTATGCTGCCGGTAAAGGTCGCCGATACCATAAGCAAAAGCAGCCACGGTATTCTTTTCAGCCATATGCTGAAAACACCGGTTTTTAAGTACGGTCTGTCGTTCGGCGTCATAGCCGCCATTTTTTCGATATCCTCGGTCGCCTCGTCCTCCATGACATCCATAGCGTCATCGACCGTGACTATACCGACCAGTCTGCCGTCCTTGTCGACGACCGGCAGTGCCAGCACATCGTACTTCGAAAACGTCTGCGCAACTATTTCCTTGTCCTCATAGGCATCTATGCTTATAACATTGGTCTCCATTATGTCCGACACTATGCGGTCGTCATCGGCAATGAGAAGCTCCTTGACCGACACGGTGCCTATCAGTTTCCGGTTTTCGGTAACATAGCAAGTATACACCGTTTCCTTGTCGATACCCTCGCGGCGTATTTTCCTGAACGCCTCCGCCACGGTAAGATCCTTTTTGAGCGATACATATTCGACCGTCATTATACCGCCGGCGCTGTCCTCAGGGTATTTAAGCAGTTCGTTTATCTGCTTTCTTACCGCCGGATCGGCTGCCTGAAGTACCCTTGCCACAACGTTCGCCGGCATTTCCTCGATCATATCGACCGTATCGTCAAGAAAAAGGTCATCTATAACCTCTTTAAGCTCGAAGTCACTGAAGCTGCGTATGAGCAGCTCCTTTTTGTCACTGTCCATATAGGCAAAGACATCGCTTGCGAGATCCTTCGGCAGGATCCTGTAAACCAGCGGCATTTCCTTTTCGTCAAGCGTATCGAGCACGGCGGCGATATCCGCCGGATTCATTTCCTCCAGTATGGCGCGCAGCTTTACAAAGCTGCGTGTGTTCAACAGTTCGAATATTTCATCTAATATTTCTTTTTTCTCATCCATCTGACCCACTCCTTATTTTCTTTAAAAATAAAGGCAAATAAGAGAAGCGAGAACACGACGAAAAAAGCCGTGAACAACGGCTTTTTAAGGGCGCATCCTCACTTCGGGACATTTGGCACGAAATAGGTTTTAAGAGCGACGAGAAAAACGGACACAAGCCGTTTTTCTCAGCCTACCTCGCGGCAAAATGCCCGTACTGTTACTGCCTGCGTCCATTTAAATATCACTCCCTCTTTATATCTTTAAACTTCTCTTAACAATTATAAGCCTGATGATCATTTTTGTCAATCATTTTTGCGGTGTCGGAATACCACATTCCGAAAGTATTGCCGCAGCCTCATCCGACAGCATCCAGTCATAAAGCACACGCGCTGCGGAGCCTGCATCTATATCGCTTTTCCTTATTACATATATGCCGCACTGCGGGATGTATGTGCCGTCCGATATGCTGTCTGCACCCGGTGCAACGCCGTCTATCGGTATCATCCTGATGTCGCCGTTTTTAGTGGCTGACCGGCTTGCCGCATAGCTGTAAAAAGCAACCCCGAATGAGCCTTTCCGTCCGTCAAAGGGCAGATATCCGTCATACTCTCCGCTTTCGGTCGTGATATGCCGTGTCATAACGGCGTGACCTGTTACCTCGCCTGCGTATGATCTCAAAACACTTTCGGCAAGAGAACCGGAAGGAGGGTCAAACACCGATATTTCGCCGTCACTGCCGCCTGCCTCGCTCCAGTTTGACAAAGTTCCGGACAAGATTGCAATTATCTGCTTCTTATCCAGGGTCGGCACCTCTGTCTGCGCATCGGTCATAAACACCAGCGCATCGGCGGATATTTTTCCGTACTGCAGCGATGCGTTGCCCGAAAGCAGCACTTCCTTTTCGGTCGGCACAGCGGCTATGAATATGTCGCATCCGCCTGAAATCAGACTTTCTATTCCGGCTTCGAGTCCTATGACCGCAAAGTCGTCCTTTCGCTCGCCGAGAGCCGCACCTGCCAGCACTGCGGCGTGCCTTTTTGACAGCTCATCTGTGCATATTTTCGGAAAATTCCTGTTTGTAAAGGTCATACTTCCCTTTTTGACACGACCGTCGCTTTTTTCACATGCCGAAAGGGAGGCAGCTGTAAGTAAAGCAAGTATCAGCGCAAGTATGCGTTTCATAATGCCGCCTCCGCTTCATATTTGTATTTCATGAGTACATTCATCGCATCATCATAAAGGGTGACATATCCGCTTGACAAAACATTCAGATATGTGCCGCCTGCAGTTTCCAGGGTCGCCGCATAGGTCACCGCTTCGGCAGAGTCCGGCGCTGCGGTGTCATAAATAAGATATCCGTCGGCACCTTCAAGTATCACTCTGGTACCGAAAACGTCGCCTGTATAGGCGTAGTCCTTCCAGTCGGTCTTGTCTCCCGTCTTAACATTCAAAAAGGCTGTTTTGCCGCCGGTTTTATCCGAGATTATCGCGATGTCGCCAAGCTTTCCCTCGACGCGACCGAAGCCGGTGAAATTTGCAAGCGTCTTTCCGGTCTCGTCAAAAACATCGGTAACGTTGCTGTATGAGCTGTAATAAATCCCGTATCTGCCGCTGTCTTCAGAAGGAAACTGTCCGGTCTCATTGCACATAAAAGGCTTGTTTGCGGTGACCGAATAATAATCGGACTTGCCGGTCGACTGCATTGTCTTTTTGTATATCAGCTCGGTACTGCCCATCGCATAAACATTGCCCTTTTCGCACAGTACGCTTGCAGCCTGATTGCCGTTCATATCAAGGATATAGAATATACCTTCCTCGCCGCACGAAAACCAGCCGTCATCATAATTATAGTTGATGGCATTGTATTTCGGCTCGATGAAATATTCACCGTCGGGCTTTAAAACACCGTAATTGCCGTCGGCATCCGCCACCACCGCGTATCCTCTTTTGAATTCACTGCAATATATATAATCGTCGCTTTCAAACACATCGCCGTTTGTATCCATATAATAGGCAGTGTACTGAGTTTCCTCGGTATCCGGATCGGTCTTTTGCACATTTACGGGGGCTAATCCTTCGGAAAATGCGCCTATGGATATGGTCAGCGTCTCGTCCTCGGTCATTTTCCGGTCAAAGGTAAAAACGAGGTTGCCCGAAAGATCGTAATAATCATAGTATTCATATGTGACCCTTTTGCCGCCCTTGCGGACCGTTCGCGGTCTTTTAACGGCAAAGCGTTCGCTTCCGGCAAGTCCTAAATAGCTGCATCCGTTTTTAAGTTCAAACATCCAGCTGCCGTCAGAGGCGGCAAGATACCTTGTACCGGCAGTGTCGGTGCTGCCTATGACCAATTCATATATATATTTGTCCCCCACATCATGGGTGATGACCGCGTCATAATACGGGTCACAAATAACAGTACCGTCAACCCTGCAAAATCCGAGAAGCGGTGCCGTAAACGAGCCGCCGTCATTTTTATAGTTTATCATTTCACCGGCAAACGGAACTATTTCGCCGTAGGCGTCAGAGGTCACAAGTCCTCCGGCAAGAGAAGCGTCGGCGCGCTGCAGCACCGTATCGTCCGCAATATCGTATTGCCTGACATCGCCTGCGGATTGCAGCGAAAAAAATGCCTTTTCGCCGGTCAGCTCACCGCAGCCGGAAAGGCAGATAGCGGCAGCCGCCAGAGCGCCGGCAAGCAGAGCTTTATGTTTCAAATGCACCGTCTCCCTTTTGGTTTTTAATCTCAGTATATCACTGAAAAGCACATTAATCAACGTTCTAAATATAAAATTATTGTTGACTTAAAAGATGCATATGTTTATAATAATATTGCAGAAGAATTGCCATAACGCCTTTAAGGAGTGATATATATGGAACGTTTTATAGTTATGCATGACATTGACATGGCTGATTTCATGAAGACGCTTGACCAGTGCAAGGGCGACGTTTTTCTTGAAACAAAAGAGGGAGACGTGCTCAACCTCAAATCAAAGCTTTGCCAGATGATGGGCATTGCAAACATCATGAAGGGCGCGATCATTCAGGAAGCTACCTTGCGCTGCACTAACCCTGAGGACGAGAGCCTGCTGTTCAGGTTCAACCTTTATAAGGAAGTTCCCGGCGAGAAAAAGAACGAGGACGACGAGGACGAATGATCCGACCGGTGACAGAGCCAAAAGCCGCTGACCGGCGGTTCTGCCCTAAAATCCCGATATAAAAGCAGACCGACAATTTTCGCCGGTCTGTTTTTTTGTGCTTTAAAGAGGCATGAGCTTATCGGCAAATTATTAGCATCGGCAACATCGGCGCACGTTTAGGCGTTTTATTCAGTGTTTCCGTGCAGTTGAATTTTAGTTTAGCAACGCAGCGAGTATATTGATGGATGTAGGGCAGGGGCTCGTCTCCTGCCATGCAAACAGCTGTCAGCTGTCCGGATCATCCGTATCAGCTATATTTTCTGCTTTTATATACTTATAATATTCCGGCTGATCGCAGCTTGCCGACCGTACCATAAAATCATAAACCTCATCACGCAGCTTGCGTCTCGCTTTGTTTGCAGGGAGCGATGTATCCGGATAAAACGGTTCGCTGACCCTGACCGTTATGAGCGGATGGCGGTTTTTGAATATTTTTCTCTCACGGTATGTCACGGTAAAGGCAGCCGCAGGACGTCCGGTTTTTACGGGGTAAAGAAACGCTCCGTCGTCGAACGGCCTTATTTTCGTATAGTATGGCCAGATATGCGCCTCGGGGTATATCATCACAACCGAATGATGTTCGGCAAGGCTTTTTGTCGCCCCGAAAAACGGTATCATACCTTTTCTTTCGGTAGGGAGAGGTATTCCGCCCAGCATACGCACCAGTATTTTCACGACCGGTATTGCCACAGCGTCGGTCGATGTCACTATATACGCACGCTTCGGGAATGTAACAAGGGTCGGTATAAACGCGTCGCAGGCGTGCTGCGTGTGGTTCCCGTAAAGGAAAAATCCACCCTTGATTTTTTGCAGCGCACGGCGGTTTTCGATCCTCACGCCGTAAAACAGCCTGCAGAAAAGATACACAAGCGGTGTGGCTATAAACCGGTACAAAATAAACGAGCCAAGACGCCACAAAGGGCCTTTTTTAAGAAATTTATAATCAGCCGTTACCTTGATCGGCTTTGCACCCTTGGTGTTCGCAAAATCGTCGTGAAGCTCGTCACTGTAATAAATTATCTTATGAGGCTGCATGCTCTGCCGCCGTTTCGATTATCATCTTTTCCATTTCGTCCATGCAGTATTCCTGCGAAAACTTTTTTGTAAAGCCGCTGTATTCGAGACTTCTCTCGGCTCTTTTTTGGGGATCATCCAACCAGTAGTCTATTTTTTTCGCGAGATTCTCAGCATTTCCTGCCTCAAAAAGGTTATCCTCTCTGAGTGCAAAATACCTCGCCGCACTGCGATCTGAGTTTGATATCACCGGCACAAGTCCGCAGGTTATGGCTTCAAGGCAGGCTATCGATTCTATCTCTATTTCCGCCGGATGCACATAAAGATCGGCGGAGTTTATGGTATCTACCATTTCATCCCTGCCGAAAAATCTGAAAACAGGCTGGTTTTTCAAGGTACGTGCCGCAAGTGCCTCAAGCTCGCTTTTGAGCGGTCCGTCGCCTGCAAGTATCAGCTGTATTTTGTCGGCGTGCTTTGATAAAGCCACCGCTTTTATCAGCACCTTGTGCGACTTTTCGCGGCTGTATCTTCCGGTCGAAAGCAGAATGAATTTATCTTCGGCGTTGCCTGATACCGCTTTTTCCTTTCTTACAAACCGGGCGTTGACGCCGTTTGAAATGACGCGTCCCTGAGTTTTATGCCCACATTCCTTTTCAAAAACGTCCCGTATAAACTGCGTAGGGTAATGTATGCAGTCGACGTTGCGGTAGAATTTGCGGTAAAAATATTTATAGACCGCCTTGTTAAAGCCGCGGCAGTTCATGAGAAACAAATGGCTCGACAGATTTTCCGCCTGGCAGTGGAAGCCTGCCGTGACGGTGAGTCCCTGCCTTTTGGCTTCCTTTAAAGCCGCCTTGCCGACAAAGAACGGCGTCATTATATGCACGGCGTCCGCTCCGCTTATCGCTGAACGGATAATATCCATATTGACCTTGGCAGGTGCAACGCCGTTTTTCCTGACGTAACCGTTGAATATCCCGAAATTAATCTGCGGCAGGACATAAAAGCCTTCCTCGCCGCGCCTTTTCTCGTCGCCGCAAACAATGCGGACGGTGTGTCCGCGCTGTTTTAAAGCCTTTATAAGGTTCATCGCAGCTATTGTCGTTCCGTTGTTTTCCTCGCCCAAAACGTCGCAAACAACCGTTACGGTCATTTTCTTTCCCTCCGCGATCAAAATATTTCTTACATCTATTTTCAGCGATCAGGTGTCCCTTATGCAGTGATCGCACGGGTAAAACAAAAAACTCACCCTTAAAATAAGGGTGAGCTTTCTATAATGACTCAGTGTCTCGAACGGAAGCCCGGTCTGCCGCCTTCTCTGCGCGGACGACGCTCGGTTCTCTCACCGTCGTCCTCGGCAACCATGCCGTCAAGCTCTATAAGCGCATCGCGGCGTGAAAGGTTGATCCTGTCGCGGTCATCTATCTCGGTAACCTTTACCTTGATGATATCGCCGACCGATACAACATCCTCGACCTTCTCAACGCGCTTGACATCAAGCTTGCTGATGTGTACAAGGCCCTCAACGCCGGGGGCTATCTCGACAAATGCGCCGAAGTCCATAAGTCTGGTGACCGTTCCCTGATAGAACGCACCGACCTCAGGTCCGTTCGCGATAATATCGATAACTCCCTTGACCGCCTCACCCTTGTCGGTATCAAGAGTTGCGATGTAAACGCGTCCGTCCTCCTCAATGTTGATGGTGCACTCAAACAGCTCCTGAAGCTTCTGAATGACCTTGCCCTGCTTGCCTATGACATCGCCGATCTTCTCGGGGTTGATAGCCATGGTGAGCATCTTGGGGGCGTACTTGGAAAGCTCCTTACGCGGCTCTGAAATCACCGGCAGCATTATTTCGTCAAGAATATAATTGCGCGCGGTATGGGTCTTTGCAAGCGCTTCCTTTATTATTTCCGGAGTAAGTCCGTGAACCTTAAGATCCATCTGAATAGCGGTTATACCCTTCTTGGTGCCTGCAACCTTGAAGTCCATATCGCCGTAGAAATCCTCAAGACCCTGAATGTCGATCATGGTCATAAAGTCGCCCTTTACGCCGTCATCGCCGGTGATAAGTCCGCATGAAATACCTGCTACCGGAGCCTTTATCGGCACACCGGCAGCCATAAGTGCCAGCGTTGAGCCGCAGACTGAGCCCTGAGAGGTCGAACCGTTGGAGGAAAGAACCTCAGACACGACACGGATGGTGTACGGGAATTCCTCAACCGACGGAATGACCGGCAGGAGTGCTCTTTCGGCAAGCGCACCGTGACCGATCTCACGTCTGCCCGGTCCCCTTGACGGCTTGGTCTCACCGACTGAGTAGGACGGGAAGTTGTAGTGGTGGATGTATCTCTTTTCGGTCTCCTCATCAAGTCCGTCAAGCTTCTGTGCCTCGCTTACCGGAGCCAGAGTCGCAACCGACAGAACCTGTGTCTGACCTCTTGTAAACATACCCGAACCGTGTGTTCTCGGCAGCAGATCAATCTGTGCATTTAAAGGACGGATCTCGTCTATGCTTCTTCCGTCAACGCGCTTATGCTCGGTCTTGAGCCAGTTTCTGACAACATGCTTCTGGACAAGATACATGATCTCGTCGATCTTGGCTTCCCTGCCCTCAAACTGGGGATCATACTTCTCGTGAACTGCGGCGTATATCGGAAGAAGAGCCGCGTCGCGCACGTTTTTATCATCGGTATCAAGTGCTTTTTTGACATCCTCGATGCAGAAGTTCTCGATATCGGCAAGTATCTCGGGATCGGGATCGTTTGACTCGAACTCGAACTTGGGCTTGCCTATCTCGTCGGCTATGCCCTTTATAAATTTAACGACTTCCTTGTTGACCTCATGTGCCTTCATTATGGCGTCAAACATGACCTCATCGGACACTTCGTTGGCGCCTGCCTCGATCATTGCGACCAGCTCGCCGGTGGAAGCAACGGTAACATCCATTTCGCTCTTTGCGCGCTGCTCCAAAGTCGGGTTTATAACTATCTCGCCGTCTACCAGTCCGAGCTTAACGCCGCTTATAGGACCGTCCCACGGGATGTCCGAAATTGCTATTGCAGCCGAAACACCGATCATAGCGGTGACTTCGGGACTGCAATCCGGATCGACCGACATGACTGTCGCCACTACCGAGCAATCGTTACGCATATCTTTCGGGAAAAGCGGACGGATCGGGCGGTCGATGCAGCGTGAAGTCAGTATTGCCTTCTCGCTCGGTCTTGACTCACGGCGCTGGAAAGAGCCGGGGATCTTGCCTACCGAATACATCTTCTCCTCATAGTCGACCGAAAGCGGGAAAAAGTCCACACCCTCGCGCGGCTTTGCGGAAGCGGTAACGTTGCAGAGCACGCAGGTCTCGCCGTACGTCGCCATTACCGAGGCATTGGCAAGCTGTGCCATCATGCCGGTTTCAAGCTTGAGCGGTCTGCCGGCAAGCGTAGTTTCATATACCTTGCGGCCGGTAAATTCAAGTTTTTTGCTGAGACTCATTTTTTATACCTCCGTTGATTTTAGTTGTGGCTTTCACGGAGGGCGCACGGTTTAGCAATAGATTCGCACCCCGAAACCTCTCGGGTTGTCAATCAACTGCTAAAGAATCGCACACCGCGTGAAATTGCCTTTTTTGTGATTTTCCGACTTTATGCTAAACTCAAGCCGACCGGACTTTTGCCCGGCCGGCTTTAGGTTTACTTACGAAGTCCGAGTTTTGCCACGATGGCACGATATCTTTCGATATCCTTCTTCTGCAGATAAGCAAGAAGATTACGTCTGTGACCGACCATTTTAAGCAGTCCGCGGCGCGAATGATGGTCGTGGCTGTTGTTCTTAAGATGCTCGGTGAGCTCATTGATACGACGGGTCAGAACTGCGATCTGAACCTCCGGAGAACCGGTGTCGCCCTCATGAACAGCGTACTCTTTGATGATCTGCTGCTTCTCTTCCTTAAGCATTTGTTTCACCCTTTCATAATATTTGTCCGCCGCAGACCGGGCAAGGGGCAGGTGAAGCTCCCGAAAACGCGGGCTTACTCCCCAGACTCAGAAAGCGGTAGCATGTTCTGACCGGCAAAAACGGGTCAAAACGCGTGACGGCATACCGACACGAACGTATTATACCACACACATATTCATTTGTAAAGAAAAATTTTACCGCATGTTTTTGTTATCGTCTCCGCAGCGCAGAAAAAAGAGAGCCGCTTTACAAGGCTGCTCTCTTTATTACTGTTTTATACCTGACAGCAGCAAGGCTGATTATACTACCTTTTGCCTGTTGAAGAGTTTGGCGAAATTTCGTTTTTGTTTCCGCCGGTGCTGTTTTTATCGGTACCGCCATCGGTATTGCCGCCGGTGTTTCCGCCGGTCACAGGCTCGGTCGGATTGCCCTGATAGGAGTTGATGATAACCTCGATCCTCGCATCGGTATTTACGCTGATTCCTCTTTCCGGATCGGTTCCTATTACCACACCGGGTAATTTGTCCTCATCGTACCTGTACGAGAAAATAATGTTGTTGTACTGATATCCTGCCTTGAGCAGCTCAAGCAGCGCCTGATCCTTGTCGAGACCCGAAACATCTATCATGCTCTTATAGTACGGACCGAGGCTGACAACAACCTCAACCGTGGTGTTGGCTTCAACGGTCGTGCCGGCGGCAGGAGTCTGTGAGATTATCTGTCCTGCGGCATATGTGTCGCTGTACTGCTTTGAAACTATCTTGAACTTATAAAGGTCGGCAAATTCATGATCTATTGCGACCTCGGAGAACCTCAGTCCCTCAAACTTCGGCAGTGCGGTATAGCCGCTGTTGAATTCGATGGGGGTCTTTGAGGTGATCGACTGAGTATTGTCATACGACGGTGCGGAAACGCTTGACGGCTGCGAACTGCTGCTGTCTGACGAATGACCTATAATACCCATAGCCCACAGCACGAAAACAATGATTCCTGCAAGCAGGCAGGCTGTCACTATTCCGGCGACGAGGGCATACATCTTGTTGCTGTTGTCCTTTTTCTTCTTAGACTTGCCGGCAGGCGCTGCCGCCGGAGCCTGTGCCTGCTGCGCCTTTGCACCCGACTGCACCTGCGGCTGAGCCGACGATGCGGAAAGTCCCCTTCTCATCTCGTCGATGGTCTGGGTACGGTCGTCCGGCAATACCTGAAGTGCGTTTGCCAGGGTTTCAAGCACCGTTTTCGGAGTTTCACGGGCAACATGTGCCGGAATGGTCATATTGTCGTTTTCAAGGCGCTCTATCGCCTCGGGCGGCGGATTGCCGACGAGTGTTCTGTATATTGTAGCGGCAAATGCATAAACATCGGTCCATGTACCCTGTGTTCCTGCCTCGCCGTACTGTTCAACTGCGGCAAAGCCGGGGAATATCTGCGAGGTCAGCGAGCTTTTTGCGGTGCGCTCCTCGGGTATGCAGAAGCCGTTTATACGCAGCTTTCCGTCCTTGCCGACGACCAGCGTATCGGGCGAAATGCCGCGGTGGATTATTCCTGCTTTGTGCAGAGCGGAAACGGATGACACAAGCGGTGCAAACAGTGATCTTGCCTGATCCCATTTAAGCACGCCGCCGTTGCGCATAAGAAATTCGCGCAGCGATATTCCGGGCACCGACTTCGTGATGCGGTATGCGGTTCCGCCCGCTTCGCGCACGTCAAGCACATCAAACAGAGCCGGCAGCTCATTGAGAGCAAACAGTTTGTTTGAAAGATCGATAAACTTGAGCAGTGCTTCGTTGTAATCAAATTCACAGCCCGACAGCATCATAACCGAGCCGTCGCCCGAACGTTCGCAAAGTCCGGTCGGGAAAAATTCTCTGACATTTACGACCGTTCCGGTCACGGCGTCATATCCGAGATATGTAACGCCCTCGCCGTTGTTGTCAAGCACCTTTCCGATTATGTAGCGCCCGTCAAGCACAGTGCCTGGAGCCAGAAACGCCGGGTTTACCGGCTCATCGGGGCTGTAGCCGCATATAGGGCATTTGCCCTCGGTCAGCTTTTCGTTCATGCAGCCCGGGCAGATTTTTTTAGGATCTATCATCGCACATTTCCTTTCAAAGTAGAAATATTAAGACCATTATCCGTGTCATTATAGCACATATATCAAAAAAAAGCAATACCAACTGAAATATGACTATTTCTGCGCGTCCAGAGGCAGCGAGAAGCTGGGCAGAAATTCACTCAAAAAGATATCCGCAGCAGGAAGTTGCAATGCCCTTACCGCAGCCTCGGTCGACCTTGCGGCTTCGGAAAATTCGCGGTTGCCGAGCGCCAGCTCGTCCTTACATTTTATAAGCGCCGATATTTTGTCGGCTGCCTTGACAATTTTTCGCAGGTGTTCGTCGCCGTCATGGAATATCCCGTCAAAATCGGGTCTCAGGTCATCCGGCAGCAGTCCCTCAAGGCGTTCTATCGCGGCTGACTCCATTTCATCGTAAGCGCCCTTCACCTGATCGCTATAGTATTTAACCGGGGTCGGCAGATCGCCCGTTATTATTTCGGGCACGTCATGAAACATGGCAAGCAGCGCCGCACGTTCCATGTCTGTATTGCCGCCCAACCTGCGGTTTTCTATGACCGCCAGTGCATGGGCTATAAACGCCGTTTCGAGGGTGTGTTCGCAAAGCGACTCCTTTCTCGTGTTTCGCATGAGCGCCCAGCGGTCTATATATTTCATTCTGAACAGCATTGCGTAAAAATGGCTTGTCATAGTGGATCGCCTCCGTCAGCTTTCATTATACATAACCGCATTTCAAAAAACAATATATTTAAGATAACAAAAATGTAATTTTGGGCTCAGAAATCAGTTGATTTATAGCGGTATTATGGTACAATAGTTATGTATATCGGCATTATCGGGAGAAAGGACGGCAAAACAATGGAAAAACCGCAGAACGCGCTCGGCAAAAAAAAGCAGTTGAGGCTTATGACCTTTTTGATCGCTTTTTTTGTTGCGACAGCCTTTTTCATACCTTTTCTGATAACCGGGCATGGGTATTTTATCTTTTTCGGCGACTTCAACGTTCAGCAGATACCGTTTTACCGCTACTGCCATGACGCTGTGAGAAACGGTCAGTTCGGCTGGAGCTATGTTACCGACCTCGGTTCGAATTTCATAGGCTCTTACGCCTTTTACCTGCTCGGAAGCCCCTTCTTCTGGCTGACCATACCGTTCCCCGGCAGTGTTGTGCCCTACCTTATGGCTCCGCTGCTGATACTGAAGTTTTCCTTTGCGGCTCTCACGGCATACCTTTACATACGCCGCTTTACCGCACGCGCCGAGACTGCCATGATAGGCGGTCTGCTCTATGCGTTTTCCGGATTTTCCGTATACAATATATTCTTCAATCATTTTCATGAGGCTCTTGTTTTCTTTCCCCTGCTTTTATACTCGATGGAAAGATTCATGTCCGAAAAAAAGCGCGGACTGCTTATAATATCGGTCTTTCTCTGCTCGGTATCCAACTACTATTTCTTCTTCGGAATGGTGGTCTTTGCGGTCATATACTGGGTGATAAGGATGATATCGGGCAGCTTCCGGTTCAAACTGTCGGAGTTTCTTATAATGCTGCTTGAGTGCGTGCTTGGTCTGCTGCTGGCAGCGGGGCTTTTGCTGCCTGCCGTACTCATGGTGCTGCAGAACGGCCGCCTTTCAAGCGTTATGACCGGCTGGAGCGCGATACTCTATGGCAAAGAGCAGATATTCTTAAATGTCATCCAGTGCTTCTTCTTTCCGCCCGACCTCCCTGCCCGTCCGGTATTTTTCCCGGGTGCGGACGTCAAATGGTCGTCGCTCGGCGGCTGGCTGCCGCTGTTCGGAATGGTCGGCACCATCACATGGCTGTTGTCGGAGAAAAAAGGCACATGGCTCAGAAGGCTGCTTATTGTCTGCATATTCATGGCGCTCGTGCCGGTGCTCAACAGCGCCTTTTCCATGTTCAACACGGCGTACTATGCCAGATGGTTCTACATGCCCATCCTCATGATGGCGCTTGCGACCGCTGTTTCTATCGAGGACACCGAAGCCAACTGGAACACCTCATGGCGGTGGTGCACCTTCATAACGCTCGCGCTGACCGTGGTCGTCGGCTTTTTCCCGAAAGGACTGGAAAACGGAAAGATCACCGGCTTCGGTCTTTACACCGACGCCGCAACAAATCCGTTCAAATATATATATCAGCTTATCCGCCGCTCGTTCGACCACACGGTCAAGGTTGACGGAGGATATTATGATCTGCGGTTCTGGATAACCTGCCTTATAGCGATACTGTCGCTTGTAATAGTGCGCGCGCTGATACCTGTGATAAAATCGAAAAGCACTTCCCTTTTCAAGCCCTGCATTGCCATGATATGTGTCATATCGGCAGTGTATTCCGTGTTTTTCATTGCCTGCGGTCAGTCGCACTCGTATGACATTGAAAATGTTATGATAAAAGGACTTATAGAAGGCAAGGTCGAACTTGATATCGACGACGATGAATACGCCCGTATAGATGTTTACGACGGCGTTGACAACACGGGACTTTACCTCGGGTATCCGTCCATAAACTTTTTCCACTCGGTAGTGTCGTCCGGAATAACCGATTTTTATGAGTACATCGGCATTACACGTTCGGTCGCAAGCCGTCCGTCGGCAGAGTACGGCTCGCTGCGTTCGCTTCTGTCGGTCAAATATCTGCTTGATCCGACAATTGACGGCGCCAAGGATTTTGCAAACGACAAGGGCGAGACCGAAATACCGGGGTATAAGGAGGTAAGCCGTGACGACAGCTATGTCGTCTATGAAAACGGAAATTACATACCAATCGGCTTCACATACGATTATTACATAACCGAAGAACAGCTGAACAATTTCGGGAACTCCCACAAGCCCGACGTAATGCTGAAGGCGCTGCTTATAGATGACAAGGATATTGCCCTTTTCAGCCGTTATCTTGATGATATCGAAAACGATTATTATTTGAAAAATTACGAATCGGGGAAGCGTTCCGTAAGCCTTACCGACGTCTCGATAGCCGCCGACTGTGCGGCAAGAGCAGCCACCTCAGCCCACTCGTTCAGTTATGACAGTAAGGGCCTTACCGCCGCTATATCCCTTGACCGTCCGAATTATGTGTTCTTCTCGATACCGTTTGACGACGGCTGGACCGCCACGGTAAACGGCAAAAATGCCGATATCATAAAGGTCGCAAAGGGCTTTATGGCGGTTGAGGCACCGGCAGGTGAATGTACGATAAAATTCAGCTATAAAACGCCCGGTCTTAAATACGGTCTTATAATTTCCGCGACAGCACTGCTTGCAGCCGTCATATATGTGACGGCGGTCGCGATAAAAAGGAGAAAGCATCCTGCATCTCCTGTCGAATATCCGGAGGGCGACGTTATTGAGCGCCGCACGATGCTTTACGAGGCAGCACGCGCCGAAACCGAAAATCCCGATGACGACGGTCTGCTTGACGATATCGACCGTGACAGCCTCGACGCCTACCGCGGATTTGACGGCGGCTTTAAGATAGACGACTCGGCGCTCGGAATGTTCCGCGACAAGGGCGAGGATAAAAAATAGGCCTTGTCCAATGAGACCTCAAGCCTGTGGAATGAAACAATTTTACATATTGACCGCCCGGTATGGGGCAGTTAGTATAAGTTAAGATCACGCTTTGCAGTGCCGCTTGACGTGTGCATAAGCGTACAAAATTCAAAGCGGCAGAACGGAGACAAAAATGGCACTTCTTTCACCATCGATACTGGGCTGTGACTACCTCACACTCGGCGACACAATTAAGGAACTCGAAGCGGCAGGCACCGACATGCTGCACCTTGACGTTATGGACGGCATATTTGTGCCCAACATATCTTTCGGGCTTCCCGTGACCGACTCAATAAAAAAGCATACCTCGCTGCCGCTTGACATTCATCTCATGATCGACCGACCGCTGAGATATGTTGAACGGTTTGCAAAGTATGCCGATATTTTAGGCTTCCATTTTGAAGCCGGTTCGGATGTTTCCGAAACATTGAAGGCAATAAAGAAGTGTGGCTGCAAAACCTGCCTTACGATAAAGCCGTGCACTCCGGCTGCCGCCGTGTTCCCGTTTCTTGACGACTGCGACATGGTGCTGGTCATGTCGGTCGAGCCGGGCTTCGGCGGTCAGAAATTCATGCCCGATGCTTTGGACAAGCTGTCACACCTTCGTGCCGAAATAGATCGCAGAGGGCTTGACACCCTGCTCGAAGTGGATGGCGGAGTAAACGATGTCACCGGCGCAGAGTGTGTAAAGGCAGGCGCCGATGTTTTGGTGGTCGGCAGCTATCTTTTCGGCACTGGCGACCTCAAAAAAACGGCTGCCGGGTTCAAAGCGCTCTGATCATAGCGCCTATTTTTTCTATCGCGTCACCGTATAAATAGTTGAAATGTTCTCTCGTCACTGCGGCGGCGATCCTTTTTGCAAATATTTTATCGGCTGTATCACTAAGCGTATCTTCAAAAGCCGACAGGTCATCACCGTTTCCGGCTGAAATTATAAGGCGGTATTTCCCATGGCGGTAATACAGCTCGCTGCAGATGTATCCGGGGCAGGAATCGTATAAAAGCTCTGCCGCCGAAACAAGCGATGACGCCGAACAAAACTCCGCGGTCAGGACATGTGCGTTTTTCCGCGGCACCGCCGGGATCCTTATTTTCCGCACCTTTTCAGGGCTGAACCAGACCTCGCAGCCGCCGCTTTGGATCGGATATATTTCTATGGAAAGCCTTTGTGCAGCCGTAAAAAAACCCGTTTGCTCAGCCGCTTTTTTGTAGAGCTTTAAAAGCACCGCTTCGGCTGTAAAACCGCACCTGCAGAAAAGCAGCCGGTCTATGTTGTAATGTGCGGTTTCGGTCTCGGACAACAGCACCCTTAAACACCCTTGTTCCCTTATGACCGTCATAGAGCGCCTCCCTTTAAAGAGTTTACAAAACATTATATTCTTATATGCACATCTTTTGTGTCTGTCCGTTTGCAGACCTTTCGTTCCGGTATTATTTGCCCGTTTTGTGTTAAAACTAATTGCATGAAAGCGAGGCGAAAATTATGAGTACCGATAAAAAACGATCGGCAGGCAGACTGTTTATAAAATCCGCAGCGTGGACGCTGCTTGCATTTCTGCTGACAGCCGTCGGTTATTTCGGCGCAAAAATGATAGCGGATATGCTGTAATAAGAAATTGCCGTCTTAAAAAATAAGACGTGCTACTAACCCCATGAAAGGACTTGCATTTATGAAAAGCTATCATGAACTGAAATCAGGATCGGATGTCAGAGGCTATGCCAGCGACATATTCGGAAATGAGATTGAGCTGACCGATAAGGCGGTCTATGACATAACGGCTGCATTCGTGCCGTTTCTGTCAAAAAAATCTGGCAAAGAGCCGGAGACGCTCACCGTATCGGTCGGTCACGACTCAAGAATAACGGCAGAGCGGATAAAGGCGCAGGTTATCTCGGCGCTTTGCGACGCCGGAGTAAGCGTCATAGACTGCGGTCTCTCATCAACGCCTGCGATGTTCATGACAACGGTCATGGCAGGCTGTGACGGAGCGGTGCAGATAACCGCCAGCCACCACCCTGCCGACCGCAACGGGCTTAAATTCTTCCTGCCGTCGGGCGGACTTGACCCCGAGGATATAGCCGAAATTTTAAACGGAGCCGAGCAGGGCGATAAAGCCCCTGCGGCGAAAGGCTCGGTCACTGCCCGTGATTTTATGGACGAGTATTCAAAAATGCTGTGTGACCTTATATGTAAGGAGCTTGGTGCAGCCGACGGTGAGCAGCCGCTTGCAGGCTATCACATAGTGGTCGATGCCGGTAACGGCGCCGGCGGATTTTACGCCGAAAAGGTTCTGGCACCTTTGGGAGCCGACACCTCGGGCAGTGTGTACTTAGAGCCGGACGGCATGTTCCCCAACCACATACCGAACCCCGAAAACGAGGCCGCAATGGCAAGCATCAGCGATGCTGTGCTGTCAAGCGGTGCCGATCTCGGCGTTATTTTCGACACCGACGTTGACCGCGCAGGCTGCGTCGATCCGGACGGGGTCGAGATAAACCGCAACCGCCTTGTTGCGCTTGCCGCAGCGATAGTGCTTGAAAACGAGCCGGGTGCCACGATAGTTACCGACAGCGTGACCTCCTCAGGTCTTAAAACCTTTATAGAAAAAGATCTCGGCGGTCATCATCACCGCTTCAAGCGCGGATATAAAAACGTTATAAACGAGGCTGAGCGACTCTGCCGCGAGGGCGTCAACGCACCTCTTGCCATTGAAACATCCGGTCACGCCGCACTGAAGGAAAACTATTTTCTTGACGACGGCGCCTACCTTGTAACAAAAATAATTATTAAAATGGCGAAGCTCGGCAGAGAGGGCAAAAGCATTTCCGACCTCACCGCATCCCTTAAAATGCCGGTCGAGGCAAAGGAACTGCGCTTTAACATCTTAGTCGATGATTTCCGTTCCTACGGCGAATGTGTCATAGAAGGACTCCAGCGCTGGTGCAGCGCCAAGTCTGACCTCGGCTTCAAAATTGCCGACGACAACCGCGAGGGCATAAGGGTCAGCGTTGACGACGGCTGGTTTTTGCTGAGGCTCAGCGTACACGACCCGGTCATGCCGATGAACATAGAAAGCGATAAAAAGGGCGGCGTGCGTGAAATACTCGGCATGATAGCGGAGTTTTTCTACGGCTGCAGATTCCTTGACACCGACGGGCTGCGCCTTTACCTTTCGGAAAGCGAGAGCGAAGATATCCAATGAAAAATCAGCTCAAGGGCAGCCTTCTTTTGCTGCTCGGATCACTTATTTGGGGCTGCGCCTTTGTCGTGCAGGAGGAAGCAGCGTCGATCGGCACCTTCACCTTAAACGGCATACGCTTCATGATAGGCGCGATAATAATTCTGCCGCTGCTGGCATTACCCGATAACGACCCCGTTACCGGCGTCAGAAAGAAGACCGATAAAAAAGCGCTCATTACAGGCGGTATCGTCTGCGGTATATTTCTTGCGGCTGCCGCGAACCTGCAGCAGTTCGGTATCCTTTTCAATACCGATGTGCAGTCGGGCGATTCGGGCAAGGCAGGTTTTATAACTGCGCTGTACATAGTATTGGTGCCTGTAATAGGCATATTCTTTAAAAGAAAGCCTACAAAGGCGGTCGTTATATCGGTCGCCGTGGCTGTGGTGGGACTCTACCTTATAAGCGTAAAATCGGGCTTTACCGTTTCGACCGGAGACATATTCCTTATACTCTGCGCCCTCGGCTATGCATTTCAGATAATCGCCATAGATCACTGGTCGGACAAGGTAAACTGCATTGCCCTGTCCTCCGTTGAATTTTTTGTTGCAAGCGTCATTTCGCTCATACTGATGCTTATTTTCGAGAATCCCGACATAGAAGCAATAAAGGGCGCCATATTCCCGATACTTTATTTAGGCCTTTTATCGGTCGGCGTCGCCTACACATTGCAGGTCGTCGGGCAGAAATACTGCGACCCGACCGTTGCCTCACTCTGCATGAGTCCGGAATCGCTTTTTGCGATGATAGCCGCCTGCGTTTACTACGGCAAGCTGCCGACACTGCGTGAGGCGATAGGCTGCCTGCTTATGATGCTTGCGATAGTGGCTGTGCAGACACCGTTTTTAGACCGGATGCTCAATAGGCTCTTTAAAAGGAATGCGGCGCATATATGAGCGATATTCCTTACAGGATAATAAGGTCGGACAGGAAAACCGCGTCGATCGAGGTTGACCGCACACTTAACGTCACCGTCCGGGCACCGCTTTTCATGCCGGAAGCGGAGATAGACCGGTTTGTAAAAAGCAGCGCCGCGTGGATAGAAAAGGCTAAGGGTAAGCAGATGAGCCGTGCAAAAAACGCGCCGCCCGAGCCGGACGAGCAAAGAACAGCCGAATTAAAGCAAAAAGCAAAGGAAATACTGCCGCCAAAGATCAGATATTTTTCCGGACTTACCGGGCTTTACCCAACATCGATAAAGGTGACCGGTGCCAAAACGCGTTTCGGCAGCTGCAGCGGCAAAAATGCCGTCTGCTTTTCATATCGTTTGATGCAGTATCCGGACAGTGCCATTGACTACGTCGTGCTGCATGAGCTCTGCCACATAAAGCACCATGACCACAGCCGGCGGTTCTGGGCGCTTGTAGAACGGTATATGCCCGACTACAAATCGCGCCGCGAACTGTTGAAATAACAGGAGGAACACTTTATGAAAGAGATACCGATGCTTGAAAACGAATACTGGTGGGGCGGCTCGACGCTTGACGGCTCAAAGCAGCCGTTCTGTAAAGAGACCAGCCACACAAGCGACTTCAGAACGGTATGCCACAATCAGACCATGCCTATGTACCTGTCAAACAAAGGGCGCTTTATCTGGAGTGACGAGCCGTTTAAAGTAACCATAGAAAACGGAAAATTTACCTTTGATTCTGACGAGGTCGTGCTTGAAAACGGCGGCAGCACCCTTCGCGACGCATATCTCTATGCCATGCGGCATCATTTTCCCTTTTCGCACAAAAAGCTGCCTGAGGAGTTTTTCAAAACCGCACAGTACAATACATGGATGCAGTTTACATACGACCCGACCGAGGAGGGCGTGCTCCGCTACGCACACGACATAATCGATCACGGCTACAAGCCCGGTATACTCATAATAGACGAAGGCTGGCACGGCAGATACGGCGTATGGGAGTTTGACAAGCTGAAATTCCCCGATCCCAAGCGCATGATAGACGAGCTGCACGGCCTCGGCTTCAAGGTAATGCTGTGGGTCGTGCCCTATGTCACGGCTGACGGTCTTGACTTTTTACATTCAACCATGAGACTGTTCAATCCCGAAAATTACGACAAGCAGTTTCTGCGTACAGCCGACGGCAAGATTGCGATAATATCATGGTGGAACGGCTACAGTGCCGCACTCGACATGACAAAGCAGATTGACCGCGACTACCTTGACAACAAGCTGCAGCACTTAATGACCGCTTACGGCGTGGACGGCTTCAAATTTGACGGTGGTCATGTCATGTCGTATGCGCCGTGGTCTATAATAAACGGAAAGCTGCCCGAGGGGCTTACCCCTGCGGCGCTGAATATCGCCTGGAATGAGTTTGGCGAAAAATATAAATTCCACGAATACAAAGACACCTACCGCGGCGGCGGAAAAGCGGTCATACAGCGCCTTTGCGACCGCCACCATTCATGGGACAGGGAAGGTATAAACACTCTGATCCCCGTTGCGATAACGCAGGGGCTTGTCGGACATCCTTATATTTGCCCCGATATGATAGGCGGCGGCGAATGGACCTACCGCACACCTGAAAAGGCGCATCTTTTCGACCCGGAGCTCTTTGTCCGCATGGCTGAATGTTCTGCACTGTTCCCCATGATGCAATTCTCATGGGCACCATGGGAGGCGCTGTCGGAGGAATATCAGACCTATGTATTAAAAATGGCTGAGCTGCATGCAGGTATGGCAGACGAAATACTGGCGCTTGTAGAAAACACGCGGCTAAGCGGCGAGCCGATGCTTCGCAGCCTCGAATACAATTATCCCGGACACGGCTACTGTAAAATACACGACCAGTTTATGCTGGGTGAGGACATAATGGCAGCCCCGGTCGTTACAAAAGGTGTCAAAGAACGCGAGGTCGTTTTCCCTGAAGGCAGCTGGCAGTCGCAGTCGGGCGACGGCACTGTCTACAGTGAAGGCATCCACACCGTCCCTGCACCTTTGGGCACTCTCCCGTGGTTCAGAAGGGTCTGAATAATAAGAGAAACAAGCGCCCCGAAATATCGGAAATTTCCGATACTTCGGGGCTTTACTTTTTTAACCTTATTGGTCGAGCCTTACCTCGCCCTTTATTTCACCTTTGCTGTCGTGGTAAACAACATCTATCCCGTCGCCGCTAAGCGTAACGGCACCGCTGCAATGGTACCCCGGGTCGCCTCTGTAAAGAGATGTGCATATGACCGGGCACGGAGCTCCGAAGGTGTCATGCACCCCTCCCGGGTTCTCGGCAAACAGCTCATGCAGGTGACCGGAAAGCATTGCGGTGGGGCTTATTTTCTGCAGCTTTTTTGCCCAGCCGGCGTACCTTTCCTGCTCGATATCAAATGGCGGATCGAGTCTGAAGGTAAAAGGATGATGGCATATTATAAGCCTTATTCCGGCATTTTTATATTCACCCTTTTCGATCACCTCATCTAAAAATCTGTCCTCCTCATCGCGGAATGCGGAGCAGCAGACCGTGTGCCCGTATTCCGGGCAGGTATCTGCCTTGTCCTCACCGGCATCAAGCACCACGCCCCATATAGGTCCAACCTTAAAGGTGTAATATGACCTGCCGTTCATTGTCGGTGTATAGTCTGCCAGCTGCTCGGCGTATATTCCGCGCATGTCGTGGTTTCCGCGTGAGAAAATGCAGGGTACTGCGCCCTTTGTGATACCGCCCGATATGAGATATATAGCCTTGAAATACTCAATATTTCCGCAGTGGTTCGGGATGTCGCCGTTCATGATCAGCAGATCAAGCTCATCACCGAAAAAGCTTCCCGATCTTATCGGCTCATCGACAAGGCTGTGTGCATCGGCTAAATTGATGATGTTGTATTTTTCCTTTTTTACACAGGGCTTGAATGTGAATTCGGAGCTTTCCGTGTTTCCGAAATCGGTGAAATACGGCTTGCGCTCGTTGATACGCCGTAAATATACGGTGTATTTCTTTGCTCCGTCGAGCGCCGTCATCGGCACATGTGCTATATGGAGAAATCTTCCCGAACGCAGTATGCCGTTCGAATGGTCAAAGTAGCATTTCCCCTCTACCTCGACCCACATGGTACACTCGCTGTTTACAAGCGCGCAGATCTGGTATTCATCGCCCACCGCATAGACCGACGGACAGGCAGTAAGTATTTTTGATTCCATATAGTTTACTCCCGCGAAAAAAGCTTCTGAAACAGAAAGGATCCCGAAGGCACAGTCTCCCCCGGGGTCCCTCAAAAAGGCAATTCGTCACACCGTCAGATAATACTTGACCAGCAGCTGCAAAAGAGTGTCCCGGTCGACACGGCGAATGAGATTGCGTGCATTATTATGCGTCGTGATATATGTCGGGTCCTCAGACAGAATATATCCGACTATCTGATTGACGGGATTGTATCCCTTTTCCTTCAAGGCATTATACACCTCAAGCATTATACGCCTTACCTCGATCTCATGCTCGTTGCCGAGGTTAAAGGTTATCGTGTTTTGGCTGCTTCCCATATCCATAATTACTGCACCTCTCTTATGTTTCATATTGTAACTCAAAAGACGGCAGTTTACAAGTTAAAATTATTGAAATATTTATTACAATAGTTTACAAAAAAACTTATTTTTCAACATACCGCCGCAAAAAGCACAAATCGCACTTGACCAAAGACGGTTTTTAAGTTAGAATAAAGGGAAGTGTTTAAGATATTTGAAAAATATCGATTGGAGGATACTCATGACAAAGTATATTTTTGTGACAGGCGGCGTTGTTTCCGGACTTGGAAAGGGCGTCTGCGCGTCGGCTCTCGGCAGGCTGCTGAAATCAAGGGGCTACCGCGTCGCCATGCAGAAATTCGATCCTTATATAAATCTTGATCCGGGAAGCCTCAGCCCTCTGCTCCAGGGAGAGACCTTCGTTACCGACGACGGCGCGCTTGAGGGCGTCAACGTCGGTCACTATGAGAGGTTTACCGATGAAAACCTTAATGTGAATTCAAATGTCACCACCGGACGTATATATTATAATGTCATAAATAAGGAGCGCCGCGGCGAATACGGCGGCAAAGCCGTCCAGGTAATTCCTCATGTCACATCCGAGATAAAGAGCCTCGTTTATGCGCTCGGCAACGCAGAGGATGTCGATATAGTTATAACCGATATCGGCGGCACCGTCGGCGATATCGAAAGCCAGCCCTTTTTGGAGGCTATACGCCAGATAGCCTCGGAGGTCGGCACTGAAAATGCGCTGTTTGTGCATGTAACGCTGGTACCTTTTATTTCCGGATCGAGCGAGCTCAAGACCAAGCCGACCCAGCACAGCGTCAAGGAAATGCTGTCAATAGGCATCCAGCCCAATATTCTGGTCTGCCGCTGCGGTCTGCCGCTTGAGGAATCAATGAGGGCAAAAATAGGTCTTTTCTGCAACATAGAAAGCAAGGATGTTATACCTTATATCCCAGCGCCGTCGGTCTATGACGTGCCGCTCAATCTTGAGTATGAGGGACTTGGCAAAGCCGTCTGCGATCATCTTGAGCTTAAAAACACCGAGCCCGACCTTACCGACTGGACACTTATGGTCGAAAACGGCAGGCAGCCGGAGCACGAGGTGAAAATAGGTCTTGTCGGCGAATATACGGAATATCACGACGCCTACCTTTCGGTTGCGGAGGCTGTCGATCACGCCGGATTTGCAACCAAAACAAAATGCGATGTAAAGTGGATATGCTCAAACACCGTAACTGCCGACGAGCTTTCGGGTCTTGACGGCGTAATAGCGGTGGGCTACCGTTCGGAAAGCGGTCTCTCGGGATACGAGCTTGCAGCGAAGTTCTGCCGTGAAAATGATGTCCCGTTCTTAGGGATCGGCGGCGGTATGCTCGGCGCCGTGACCGAATTTGCAAAAAATGTCGCCAATATTGAAAATGCCGGATCAACCGAATTCGAACCGGACTGCACACCTGTAGTAGCGGCACTTGTTGATGCCGTTACCGGGGACACCCCTGTAGCGCGCAAGGGACTTGCCCCCTGCAAAATAGCCGAAGGCTCGCTGCTTTACGGAATTTACGGCGACGAGCTTATATACGAACGCCACAACTGTGACCACGAGGTCAACAGCAGCTTCCGACCTGCGCTCAGCGCGGCAGGCATGAAGTTTTCGGCGCTGTCCCCTGACGGACACCTGACCGAGGCTGTGGAGCTGCCCGGAAAGAAATTCTTTGTCGGCGTCCAGTACGCTCCGCAGTTTGTGTCGCGTCCCAACCGCGCACACCCCGTTTTCAAAGCGTTTGTCGAAGCCGCTTTAAAATAATTACAGCTAAAAGTAAGCAGCCGCCGGAAATCCGGCGGCTGCTTCAGTCTGTCGATAAACCTCAAAGTCCACTCTTTCGTCGGTTATGCTGCATTTTCTGTTTTTCCGCTGACATGCGCGGCGGAAAAACACCTTGTAAGCGAAAAACCGCAGAATATAGCGGTTTTTCAAGGACACTGGGGTGGTATTGGCGGGGATAGAGCGCAGTCCGAAAATCTTTGATTTTCGAGCGAGCGGCATTCCCGTCCAAAAGCGTGTCGACTTTTTCGACACGCTCAAGCAGCCGCCGGAAATCCGGCGGCTGCTTTCATATCGTTAGGATTTACCTGATGTGTCTGAATTCAGGGCTGTAAAAGATCGGACCGAATACAGCCGATCATTTGGTATTATTCTGTGGTAAGCTCGCTTACACCGTCATCCAGCTGATAAAGATGTACATAATCGACTATATACTTGTTGGTATTCTTCCATTCTTCCTCGGTCGCGCTCTGCGGCCACGGGCAGTTCGAAAAGCCGGGAGTTCCGCTTAAGATCGGATACATTTTGGTTGTGGTGAACGCTTCAACAAAGTCCGGGTCAACTGCAAGATCAAGCGTGCAGTATATCCTGCCGTCGCCGGTGAAAGAAATGCTGTGATCGGTCCAAAGCACACCGAAGGTGTGAAAATCATCGCAGAACAGCTTTGAATCGGGGCATGCAAACGTCCTGCCCCCCTGCTTCAGATCGTCAAAGGAATGATGGGCATGACCTTCCTCCTTTAACTTTGCGTTCGGCCAGATATGCACATTGGCTCTGACCTCAGCGGCACTGCCGAAGCTTTCATTTACATCTATTTCAGGCAGAATACGGAGGTCTTTTTGAATGGAACTCAGCCATAGAGTGTTCCAGAATCCGCTGCCCTTGGGCAGTTTGGCGCTGGTCTCCATGTAACCGTATTTGAACTGCAGCTTTTCATATGCCCTCAGCGTTCCGCCGTAGTAGTTGTGCTCATCCTGAGAAAAGTTGACGTTGAAGCATCCGTTTTTTATGTAGGTCACATCCGGAGAGGATGACCTGAAGGCACGCTTGCCGTTTTTGCCGCTCAGCCCGTCGGGACCCTTGCCAGTGTATTCCTCATTTATGAGATACCATTTTGACGTGTCTACGCTGTCACCGTCAAAATCGTCTATCCAGCGCGGTGTGTACTCCAGTTTGCGGTCGACAGTTTTTTCATATTCCTTATAGCTGCCGCAGAATGAGTCGGCATCGGTAACACTGTGCGATTTCAAAAGCTTCGCAAAGCTTTTTACCGCCGCAGCCGTAGCGTACGGGCTGCCGCCGTTAAGGTAAACCTTATCGCCCTCTATCCGCACGGAAAATGAATCATAATCATCGATTGCCAGACTGCCCGAACGGTTTGTGTTACCGACAACAATTTCGTATTTTGCCGGTGCCTCGCCGACATCGTCCACAGTTTCTCTTGCATCCTTACCGTAGCAGATCTTCTTCAACGCCTCGATCTGAACCTCAGTTAAAAACGATGAATTGTAGTGCGGACGGACAATTCTGAATTCTTTCGCAGGAATGTTATTGATCTTCATGAGCGCTGCCTCCAATGTGTCCGGATTGAACCGGTTTTACCGGAATCGTAAATTCCAAGGTCATTGTAGCATATTTTCACCAAAAATCAATGATGATTTCAAAATCAATTTATTAATAGTGCCGATTTTATCAAAAATCAAATAAATAATTTCAAAGCCCGGCACAGATACAGGCAAAAATCAGATATAACGCATGGAATCAAACCTCAAATACCGTTTTTAAAAGCAGAAAATCGATATTAATAGAGGCATGGAGGTTATGCCGTTTTAGTTTTTATAAATCCATGGCAGACGCCCGGCTTCCGCCGGTTTGTTTTAAATCCATACAGCGATAAATTTTAGTTTATCGCTATATGTGCAAAAGACACGGCAGGAACAAAGTCCTGCCGTGTTGCTGCGTTATTCTGTAGGATATTCTAATATGTCAAGGCGCGAAACTGCTTACAGCACCAGTCATTTAATGCTTACCTGCCAAAATTCATGTACCAGCCGTCCTTCTGGAAAATCTGTACATAGTCGATTATAAAACAGGCGCGCTCATCAGACCAATAATCGGCGTCGAGCAGCGGATTCAAAATAGACGAGCCGTCGCTCCTTATCTGCTCCGGCGTTTTGTTGAGCTGATTTGATCCGACCAGCATGGAGAGCATTATATAATGCGGTATTTTGTAAAGATGCTCATTGTTTGTGCCCTTGTAGGTATAGGTGAACGTGACTTCGCCGTCGCGCACGCAAACCACCTTTTCCTCATCCCATATGGCGCCTATCGAATGATACTCCTTATTCATGGAATTATCATAATTAGCTTTGTATTCCTCGGTCAGCGACCTCGGACGTTCGGCAAACGAACCATACTTTGTAACAAATGAGTGCGCCGGCGTGATATCAAGATATTTTCCGTCCGGCCCCTTTAAAAGCTCATGCAGATAGTTTACATAATATGATCCGCCGCTCCAGCACTCGGCTATATCGATCTCCATATGATCCTGCTCGTTGCTCCAGGTCCAAAAGTCACTCCAGATACCGTCACCGTCAGGTATTCTCGCGCTCATTTCCATATATCCGTATGTGAAATTGAGCGAATTTTTCGTGTTTATCATTGAACCGTAGAAGTACTTATCATCATATGTCGCCCTTAAATACAGCTTGCCGTCGTTTGTATAAAGGTTATCGGCGGTACTTGAACGATAGGGTCTCATGCCGTACCAGCCGTTGAATTTTTTCTCCTCCTCGCCCTCCTTTATAAACCAGAACGAGCGGTCGAGGGTGTCAAATTCATCCGTCCATTTGAGTTTATAGCCGTCCAGTACCGCAGCGCTTTCCGAACAGCTTTCCTTCACGGCTGAGGAAATAAGTTCTCCCGACGCAGTGCCAACCATAGCCGTCAGCTTCTGAACGGCGACGGCGGTGGAATAGTTTTTGCCGCCCGATACATACAGCTTGCTGCCGTCCGGTCTCAGCTCGTAATCGGTTTTTGAGAGCGAGTCGGCAACGCCGTCCCTGTTTGACTTGTCGATGATTATTTCATATTCCGACGCGGCGGAGTCGTCCCTTATAATATCGAGCGAATAGCCCGTTTTTTGCAGCAGCGTGTCATGCAGCTTTTCGGCTTCCGACGACACAAGATATGACACGTTATACCTCGGCATAACTATCTTATATTTTCCTATATTTACACCCGACAGTGTGATGTCGGTATAATTTTCAGTGTCTTTATGCACATCGACCGTTGACGTGTCGAATTTACATTCCCTGCAATAGGTTTCTATGAAGTGTGAAACGGCAGCATTGAGCGCATCATCGCTCATGGCGTTTATAACTATACTGCCGTCAATAAATGCAACTATATATTCGTTTGCACGTCCGGTGCCGTGCTCCCATATCATCTGCTTTGCCTTTTCGGACTGCGGACGCGAGGTTGCACCGATTATTATTTCACCCTTCGGATTGACTTCGGTCGTATCGTCAACATTGCTCAGCCTTTCGCCGGTATTTTCCTTTACGGCTTTAAAAATGTCTGAGGCAAGCGCCGACATTTTTTCGTCACCGCCCGTGCGGACGACCGAAAACCCCTCTTTCGCAAAATCAACGACCCTTTGTGCGGAATCTTTGCTGCCCGAAGTCCCGGTACCGTCCGCTGTTTTATCGTTGCAGCCTGCAAACAGCGTAAACGCAAAGAGAAACATGAGTGTAAGTGCGATATACCTTTTCATAAAAAGCACCATCCTTTAAATTATATTTATTTCACCCTGAGTGTGATTTCCCCTGTGCTAAGAACCGTTATTCCCTGATCGCCCAAGACCTTGAGTCCCCCGTCATCGTCTATTGAAATTGCCGTAGCGCTATGCGATATTCCGTTTTTTATATAGGTTATTTCCCTGCCTATGACCATAGAGTGCTGCCTGTAATCTTCCATAAATGATCTGTCACTGAGGTCTTTTATAAGACGCAGCAGCTCTGCTGCGACCTCTGCCGCAAGACGGTTGCGGTCAAGCCGCGATACGCCGATACTTGCCGCCGTTTCCCCGACCTCCGGCGGAAAGCTTTCAGTGGTGACATTTATCCCTATTCCGACAATGACGGAAAGGTCGGTGCCGCTTTCAAAATCGGTCACGGCCTCGGTCAGTATGCCGCACACCTTTTTGCCGTTTATAAATATATCGTTTACCCATTTTATCTGAGGCCTCATGTCGGTCAGCTTCTCTATGGCGCGCACGACCGCGACCGCAGCCGCTGCTGTGACCGAAAGATTTTCCGACAAAGATGTGTCCGGATGATACATAAGCGACATGTAAAGTCCCGTTCCCGGCGGCGAATAAAAGCTGCGTCCGAGCCTGCCCCTGCCGGCGGTCTGCTGCTCAGCCAATATCAGCAGCGGTCCCGGCGTTTTATCGGCAACCCGCTTTGCCTCGGCATTGGTTGAATCTATCGATTCAAACACCTTGACCGAAACACCGTCAAGACGGCTGTCGGCGAAGGCGCAGACCGTCTCCGCCGACAGAACCGCCGTGCCGCCGCACAGCGAATATCCTTTATTGGTCACAGCAGATATTTCGTACCCGTCTTTTCTGAGAGCCTCCACTGCCTTCCAGACAGCGTTTCTTGAAACGCCGAGCGTGTCCGCCAGAGCAGCCCCCGAGAAAAACCTGCCGGGAGAGAGGGACAGTATTTTTATAAGTTCCCTTTTTACTGACATCTGTTTACCGTTTTGAGCTTTATGCCCACCACATTTTGCCTGCGGTTTCGGCAATAAGCAGCGGCTTTAAGAAGGAAGCAGCCTTTTCAAGTCCCTCGGTCTTGCTCATGAGGGCGTCCTCGTGCTCAATGCTGACGGCATAATCGTAACCGGCAAGTTTCAAAGCACTTATAATGTCACGCCAGTAAGCCTCGCCGTTGCCGAAGCCGACAGTTCTGAACAGCCATGAGCGATGCTTGAGGTCTCCGTAAGACTTGGTATCAAGCACGCCGTTTATAGCGGTATTGTACTTGTCAACACGGGTGTCCTTTGCATGGAAGTGGAAGATCGCGCCGCCAAGTTCTGATATGACCTTAACGGGATCCATTCCCTGCCAGATAAGATGGCTCGGATCGAGGTTTGCGCCGAGTTCCGGACCTACAGCCTCGCGGATTTTCTTCATTGAATCGGTATTGTAAACGCAGAATCCCGGGTGCAGCTCAAACGCAATCTTGTTAACGCCGTGTGCCTTTGCGAACTCGACCGTCTTTTTCCAGTAAGGAATAAGCACCTCGTTCCACTGCCAGTTAAGTATCTTTCCGTAATCCTCCGGCCAGGGACAGGTGACCCAGTTCGGGTACTTTGAATTTTCGCAGTCGCCCGGGCAGCCCGAGAATGTGTTGATCTGATGCAGACCCATTTTTTCGGCGAGAAGAATGGTGTTTCTGATCGTCCTGTCATACTTCTCGGCAATACCCTTTTGCGGATGTACGGGATTTCCGTGGCAGCTCAGAGCGCTGACGGTAAGACCGGAGTCTGCTATGGTATCCATAAACTCCTTGAATTTGCCCTCGTCGGCAAGCAGTACTTCCGGGTTTGCGTGTGCGTTTCCGGGATATCCGCCGCAGCCGATCTCGATCATCTCAATTCCGATCGATTTGAAATAGGCAAGTGCGTCTTTAAGCGACATGTCGCTCATAAGTGTTGTAAAAACTCCGAGTTTCATTAAATATAACCCCCTGATTATCTATTGCGGCAGGCATCTGTCCGCCTTATATAAATAATACCTTATTCACAAATTATTTTCAAGTATTTTATACATAAAATACCTGTGCTATGTACAATTAAACGATAATATCGGATCTTAGTATATGCGTCTTGAAAACAGACGCCGAAAATGTTATAATTGTGCTTGTCAGACCAAGATACTTTTTGTTTTAAGGAGAATGCCGGGTGATAAGATACGCCACCATAGGTACAAGCAGCATAACCGAAAATTTCATAAAAGCGACCGAGCAGAATGACAGCGAAATGACCCTTGCAGCCGTTTATTCGCGCAGCAGAGAAAAGGGCGAGGCGCTGTCGTCAAAGCACGGCGATGTTCCGGTGTTCTGCAATATGGATGAGCTTTTAAAAAGCGAGCTTATAGATGCGGTCTATATCGCAAGTCCCAATGCACTGCACTATGAGCAGGCTTTTAGTGCGCTGTTGTCAGGCAAGCATGTTTTATGCGAAAAGCCGGCGGTTGTCGAGCCGTGGCAGCTCGAAAGGCTGTTAAAGCTGGCAGAAACCACGGGGCTTATATTTATGGAGGCGCTGATCGGCAGGCACATTGACACCGCGCAGGCGGCTGTGAAGGACGCTTTAAAACGGCTCGGCAGGATAAGTCATGTGAGGCTTGATTTTTCCCAGCGCTCGTCAAAATACAACAGTTTTATGATGGGAAATCACGAAAATATATTTGATCCGAAAATGGCGACCGGTGCGCTCATGGATCTCGGCGTATACTGTGTTTATCCGATGTGCGACTGGTTCGGTGTGCCAAAAAATATAACCGCATGGTGCACAAAGCTGTCTTCGGGAGCCGACGGTGAGGGCGGCGCAATGTTCGGGTACTCTGACTTTGGTGCCGTGCTGACCTATTCAAAAACCGGTCAGAGCAGTATCGGCTCCGAGATCATCGGCGATAACGGCACACTTGTCATTCCCTTTATCTCAAAGCTGACAGACATATACTTTAAAAATACGGACGGTACTGTAAAAATGCTGACCGGCGACATGGATAAGCCCACCCTCATGAGCTATGAGGCGAGGGATTTTTGCCGGTATATAAACGGCAGTCACTTGGAAAGATACAGGGCTGACAGTGAGTTGGCGCTGGATGTCTGCCGTGTCATGAAGGAAATCAGAAACAAAGCAGGTATAAAATTCGGGGTGTAATAAATGGATTACAATATGCTCAGAGCGTCGGTGTTGGGGTCAAACGCACTCCCTAAAGACGCCGAAAAATATTTTGATCAGATACAGTTGTTCAGGGACATGATGATGCGGTATCAGTGCGCCATGCTTGAGGTGCAGACCAAGCTGCAGGTGCTCAACAACGACATGGCGGTGAGGTACCAGCGCAACCCGATAGAGGCTATAAAGACGAGAATCAAGGACCCGATCAGCATTGTTGAAAAAATGAAGCGGCGCGGTCTTAATATAACGGTCGGCAACATGGTCAGAAATCTCAACGATGTTGCAGGCATCAGGGTCATATGTTCGTTCATTGACGATATATACGAGGTCGCACGCATGCTGGCGAGACAGGATGACATAAAGGTTCTGACCGTCAAGGATTATATAAAGAATCCAAAGGACAACGGATATCGCAGCTATCATATGATAGTCGAGATCCCGGTATTTTTCTCGGACAAGACAATGAACATGCGTGTCGAGGTGCAGATACGGACCATAGCGATGGATTTCTGGGCAAGCCTTGAGCACGACCTGAAATACAAGAAAAACGACATATGGAGCGAGGACATAAGCTCCGAACTGCTCAGCTGCGCCGAGGTCATAAACGATACCGACAACCGCATGATGGCTATACGCGACCGCATATATGAGTTCCGCAGAAACAGTGAAAAGTACGATGAAAAAGAAAAAACCGCGAAAGAAACAGGCGGCACGCCGCCGTCAGAGCAGTAACGGCGAGTCCGCAAAAAAGGCAGGAGTTTTCTCCTGCCTTACGTCCTTATGTATAGGACCGAACGATCCGGATTTTATTTGCGCCGGGCTCCACATTTACTCCGTTCCGGTTATTATGCCGCCGCCGACCACGATGTCGCCGTCGTAAAGAACGACCGACTGTCCGCAGGTTATCGCTCGCTGCGGCTGGTCAAAGGTTATTTTAACACTTCTGTCGTCGGCAAAATCAACGGTACAGGGCGCTTCGGTCTGGCTGTAGCGCACCTTTGCCTTGTACCGCGCTCCGGCGGTAAGGCTGTCGACCGATAAAAGGTTCAGCTCACCTGCGGTCAGCGTGCGCGAGAAGAGCTCATCCTCGTGTCCCAACACAACGGTGTTGCTTTCAGGGTCAACCTTTACGACATACATCGGCTCGCCAAACGAAATGCCAAGCCCTTTACGCTGACCGACTGTGTATCTTATTATACCTTTATGCCTGCCCAGAATTTTGCCGTTTCTATCGACAAAGTCACCCTCCGGGTAGGTCTTTTTTGTGTAATCGGTTATAAAATCGGCGTAGCAGCCGTTTTTCACAAAGCAAATGTCCTGACTGTCATGCTTTCCGGCATTTATAAAGCCGTTTTCCTCGGCGATCCTTCTTGTCTCGCTCTTTATAAGACCCCCTAACGGGAACGCTATGTGGGACAGCTGCTCTTTGGTGATCGACCACAGCACATAGCTCTGATCTTTAGATGCGTCAAGCGCCTTTTTGAGCAGCGGTCTGCCGTTTTCGTCCGGTTCTATCCTTGCGTAATGACCGGTCGCGACCGTGTCGCAGCCAAGCTCTACAGCGCGGTCAAACAGCCTTCTGAACTTCAGAAAACGGTTGCAGTCGATACAAGGGTTGGGCGTTGCTCCGGTCTCATAGCTCCTTACAAATCCGTCGATAACCTTTTCCTTGAAATTATCGGAAAAATTGAAAACGTAATACGGCATTTTGAGCGACACCGCAACGTTGCGCGCGTCCTCAACGTCGTCGAGCGAACAGCAGGTGTGTCCTTTTGACAGACCCACATCCTCGTTCTCATACAGCTTCATGGTGACGCCTATGCAGTCGTACCCGGCGTTTTTCATAAGCAGCGCGGCAACGCTCGAGTCAACGCCGCCGCTCATGGCTATCAGTGCTTTCCTTTGCATTTTAATCTCCGTTCGTCCGCTAAATCGTCAGCAAAAACAAGCTGCCGGTCTCCATCAGCGGCAAATGGAGATCGGTCCGGCATGTTTCGCGGCTGCTTTTAACAGAAGGCAGCTGTGAACGCCGTATTTATATTGTGGTCAGCGTGGTATTTTACGCTGTCACCCAAGCTCTATCATGCGGTCGATACAGACGCGCGCCTTCTTCATGGTATCGTCCGGAAGCGTTATGCTCTCTCCGCCAGTGCCGCAGACGGCGTTGTAGACGTCGACCAGCGAGGTGGACTTCATATTCGGGCATATGAGTTTTTTGGAAAGCGCGTAAAACCGCTTGTTTGGACATTCATAAGACAGGTGCTCGGCAATACTCATTTCGGTACCGATTATAAACTCTTTTTTGTCGCTGCTTTTGGCATACTGCATTATGCCTGAGGTCGAGCCCACATAATCCGCAAGCCGGACGACGGCAGGGCGGCACTCGGGGTGCACCAGCACCTCTGCCCCTTTGTGCGCCGCACGGGCGGCTTCGACCTCGTCGGCTGTAACCGCAGCATGTATCGGGCATCCGCCCTGGAGCAGATGGATGTTTTTATCCGGCACCATCTCTGCCACATACGCGCCGAGGTTGCAGTCGGGTATGAAAAGTATATCTTTTTCGGGCAGCGAGCTTACTATTTTTACCGCGGACGACGATGTCACGCAGACATCGCAGACGGTTTTCAGGTCTGATGTGGTGTTTATGTACGCCACAACGGTGCAGCCGGGGAAGCGCTGCTTTGCGGCTTCAATGAGCTCCTTGTCCATCTGCTCCGCCATGGGGCAGCCTGCCGACGGCTCTGCCAAGATCACCGTTTTTTCCGGGGACAGCAGCTTGACCGTTTCAGCCATAAAGCGCACGCCGCACATTATCACATTTCTTTGCGGCACCTTTGTTGCGCTGACGCTCAGTGCGAACGAGTCGCCGGTAAAATCGGCTATCTCGGTTATCTCATGTGCCTGATAGCTGTGCGCTAAAATACATATATCCTTTTCCTTTTTTATACGCAGTATTTCTCTCTGCATTTCGTAAACAGTCATTGCTTTTCTCCGTTTCCGCCGCTTATAGGGCTGCTTATCATGAATTTGAAATTTCGTCTATTTTTATGAGTTCTTCCTCTGAGAAAGCCGGGCTTTGCAGACATTTCAAACTGTCCTCTATCTGCTCCGGTCTTGACGCGCCTATAAGGACTGAGGTCACCGCGTCGTTTGAAAGCACCCAGCCGAGCGCCATCTGTGCCAGCGACTGTCCGCGCGACAGCGCCATATCGTTAAGCTTTCTTATCTTTTCTATCTTTTCATCTGTAAGCGACGCTTTTTTTAGGAACGCATTGCGCGCGGCGCGGCTGTCCTCCGGAATACCGCCGAGATACCGGTCGGTCAGCATTCCCTGCGCTAAGGGGCTGAAGCATATAATCCCCCTGCCGTCGTTCTTTGCCGCGTCCAGCAGTCCGTTTTTCTCGGGCGTGCGGTCAAATATCGAGTACCTGTTCTGATTTATGATGAACGGCACATGCAGCTCGTCCAATATAGCCGCCGCCTTTTTCATGGTCTCACCGTCGTAGTTTGAAATACCGGCGTAGAGCGCCTTGCCGGAACGCACCGCGTCAGCCAGCGCCTGCATGGTCTCAAAAAGCGGTGTGTCGGGCGTCATTCTGTGGTGATAGAAAATATCAACATAGTCGAGCTTCATGCGCCTAAGACTCTGATCGAGGCTGGAAAGCAGATATTTCCGGCTTCCGCCGTCTCCGTAGGGGCCGTCCCACATGGTGTAGCCGGCTTTGGTCGATATTATAAGTTCGTCCCTGTAATGACTTAAGTCGTCGTGCAGTATCCTGCCGAAATTGATCTCTGCGGTACCGGGGTCGGGTCCGTAATTGTTGGCAAGATCAAAGTGTGTTATGCCGTTGTCAAACGCGGTAAAGCACATCTGCCGCATGTTTTCAAAGACATCGTGCGAGCCGAAATTGTGCCAGCATCCCAGTGACACTCTCGGCAGAAGCAGTCCCGATCTGCCGCACTTTTTAAAGGTCATGCGTTCGTATCTTTCGTTTGATGCTGTATATATAAGACTTTGCCTCCGAAAAAGTATTCTATCATTTATTATCTGCAATGTAAAGCAAATCAAGCCTTTTCTTCCGGCAATACGGCAGCAAATTTTAAGGTCACGGTCGTTCCCTCATCGGGAACACTCTTTATCGTGACACATGACTCATTGCCAAATGCCAGCTTCAGGCGCTGGTCAACATTTCTGACCCCGAAGCCTGTGCCGCCGCCCAATGTACCGGACAGCGCCGCTTCGCACTGTTCCTTTGTCATCCCGACGCCGTTGTCCGCCACGTCTATGGCTATAAAGTCACCGTCCTTCCTTACCGTGACCGTTATCCTGCCGTCGTCCGCTATCTGACCTATACCGTGATAGATGGCGTTTTCAAGCATAGGCTGGATTATTACCTTGCAGCAGGAATATCCTGACAGCGACTCGTCAACGTTAAATTCACACTCGAAGCGGTCGCCGTAGCGGAAGCTTTGGATGACCATGTAGCTTTTCGCGTGGGTTATCTCCTCGCCGACCGTTATCAGCTCTCTGCCGCGGCTGAGCGATATTCTGAACAGCTTTGCCAGTGCCGCCACCATTTTTGCGGCGTCTTTTGTGTTGCCGGCTTCGCACATCCACTGTATCGAATCAAGCGTGTTGTAAAGAAAATGCGGATCGATCTGCGCCTGCAGAGCCCGGAACTCGCTTTTGCGGCGCTCCTTTTCGCTCTCTCTTATCTCGGTGATAAGTTCCTTTATCATCGACACGGTGTGACCGAACGACCGGGACACTGCCTCAAGCTCCCGTATGTTCGGCGCTGAAGCATCATATTCATAGCTTTCGGCGTTGCTTTCAAACTCACCCATCGCCTTTATCAGCCGGCGCACCGGACGTGTGACCAGCCTGTCGTAGACACAAAGATAAACAGCTGCGGATATGACGCATATCAGCACCGAAACCGGTATTACTATCTCAAGCGAGCTTTTTACGGCGGCGTTTATTTCATCGGTATAGGAAATTCCCACAACGCGCCAGCCGTGTGCACCCACCGTGTCAAGAATCTTCACGGTGCTGCCGGTCACGGTATAACCGTCGGCGCTGTCGCGCACAAACGACGTGTCCTCATATTTTTTGCCTTTTATGAGCAGGTCGTGCTGAGGGTGGTATATAATGTCGCCGTTTTTGTCGGTTATAAAGCAATAGTCTTCAATGCCTACACCGGAACGGTCGATAAATCCGGAAATGTCGGAAAACAGAAAGTCTGCGGCTATGAGTATCTCTCCGCCGGTCACGCCGCACATCTGCCTTACGGCTGCGGTTATTACCGACGGCTCGGTCTCAAAAAGGGTCTCGGTATGCGGTCTGCCGAAAACCGCGCCGTCCTTAAGGGACACGGCGCTTTCATACGATTTATCACTGACGGCTCCGGTTTTGAAGGTCTTGCCGTCGGCGCCGCAGGCAAGCAGCTTTCCGCTGCGGTCGTATACCATTACAGCCGAAATATCGCTGTCGAGCCGCGCCGCGGAGTCTACCACCGTAATTATCCCTGCCATGTCCTGCTGATCATTTATGCCTGCCGCAATGCGGCGGAGCTTCTCCTCACGCCTGGACAGCAGCTCAGCCATGGTCTCGGCTGTCTGCTTTACTGTACGGGTGGAGTCGTTTATCGCGTTGCTTTTCATTGCCGACCCGTAGACGACCGCGAATATCACGGCACAGGCGGCAACGCTTGCCGCCGCTATGACCGCCGCAACGGTCAGTGTCACCGCCGACAGCGAAATACTGCGGCGCTTTTTATTACCGGTACAGGCTTTGCCGTCGGTCATTTGTATCCACCTCTTTAAAATTTTCAGCGGTGATTTTCACGCAGCTTGTTTGGCGACATTCCGTAATACTTTTTAAAGCAGTAGCTGAAATAGTGCTGATCGCTGTAGCCGCATTTTTCGGCGATTTCGAGGACCCTCAAGGATGTCATCACCAGCATATCATATGCCGCCTTCATTCTGCGTTCGGTCAGCAGCGATATAAAGTTGTCCTTCCTTGTCTTTTTTATAAGGGTGCTGAGGTAGTTCGGACTTATGCCGAGCCTCGCGCTGACCCCTGCGAGCGACAGCTGCTCATCGGAGTATTCCCTCTCGATTATCTCGACCACACGGTCGCATATGACCTCGGTCTCACGCTTTCTTTTGCCGGCGATTATGCTTCTTGCACCGAGACAAAGCTCGGTAAGGTCATGCTGCATGGTATCGTCGGTCTCGTAAAACAGCGTTTTTGCGTAGACCGGGCTTTTGCGTACAAGCTCCGACAGCGCCTCACGGTCAGCAACGGCGCTGACCGTGCGGTGCACCGTGGCAAGTATCTGCATCATAAGATAATCGTCGTTGCGGTCCTTTTTCTGGCTGTACAGCTTGTCCAGAAATTCGATTATCTTTTCATCAGTGCCGGTTTTCAAAATCTGCTCCAGCTTGAAAACCGACTTTTCGATATCCTCATATTCGCTGTCGGTGCCGTGCTCCTGGTCGTCTATAAAGCGTATCTCACCGGCTCCGTCGGACGTATAGCGCCGTGCCGTCAGCGCCTCAAAGCAGGCTGTTCCGCAGGCTGCAAGCGAGTCGGTCTCGCGACTGATACCGACCGTGCATTTGAGCCCCAGCAGCCTTTTGGCGCTCTGCACAAGCTCCCTCGACGGCAGATCCATCACCTCGGACAATGTGCCCTTCGGCACTGTTATGAGCGAAATTATTCTGCCGCCCACAAAAAAGCTTTCGGACGACGCGTATTTTCTGAATATTGTATCTACAAACGGTATGTGGCTGCGGTCGGTCTGCGCCTCGCCGTGCGGCTTTGCAAACTTGCTGACCGCAACGCCGAAGCCTACCGGCGACTCATCCTTTATTATGCCGAGCTCCCTCGCCTTTGGCAGAATCACCTCGTCGCGGTACTGCCCCTTGTCTCCGAGCAGCAGCGGCAGCAAAAACTCTGTCTTTTCAAGGCGGAGCTGCAGCTGAGCCTCGCTCTGCGTCTCGCCCTTCATCTCGCTTATGCGGCTGTCCATTATACCGCGTATTCTTATAAGTTCCTGCGTCAGTTCGGACGACGATACCGGCTTTAAAATGTAGCTTATGACATTGTATTTTATGGCGGTCTGGGCATAGGTAAAGCTGTCGTATCCGCTTAAAATGACTATCTGTGTGGCGGGGCGTATCTCGCGTATGCGCGAGGCAAGCTCCAGCCCGGAAAGTATGGGCATTTTTATATCGGTCATGACGAGGTCGGGTTCAAACTGTTCGACCATTTCGAGCGCCTCGGCGCCGTTTTCGGCTGCTCCGACTACCTCAAATCCGGCGGACTTCCAATCGACTGAGTGCAAAATAGCTTCCCTTAAGTCCCTTTCGTCCTCTGCTATAAGCAATGTGTACATTTCTTTGTCTCCCGTCTGACCGAAGCGGTCCTTCATAATTCTAATTTTACAAAAAATTGTGCCCGATTTCAAGGGCTGACAGACCGATTTCTTTTAAATACCGCGAATAAAATAATATTGCACTGTGTTTTTGCCGTTAAACTGTTGACAGAACGATGTAAAAAAGTGTAAAATGATAATTGGTATAGTTTTGTTTTTAAAGGGCGGGTCTCTGCTTTTTTGCCACTTTGTCTACAAAAAAGGAGGAATCGTGTGGATACTGTTACCGTGCTGTATTCCGAAATAAATATTCTGTGTATGGTGATCATGATCGTAATTGCGATCAAATCGGCGGTCTCCGGCTTCGGACATTCGGCGAGAGTGAGGCTGTTCAGAGCCTCGGTCTGGTTTGCAGCCGCCGCAAACGGTTTCGATTTTTTGTGGAACTTGAATCTCAGGTGTCAGTGGCCTGTAAACGCCACTTTGATGTGGTGTATTGATTTTCTCTATTTTGTCTCTTTCGGACTGTCATCGTACTGCTGGCTTATCTTCACCGAATCGAGAATAAATAAAAGCATTCTGAAAAGCAAATCAATCCTGACACTGCTTCTTGTGCCGCTGGCAGTGCTTGTGACACTGTTGATAGCGTCCTATTTCAACGGATGTCTGTTTTTTTTGACGCAGCCGGCAATTATCACCGCGGCAGCCTTTTTTACCTTCAGCAGATACTGTCCTACTGTTACTTCTGTGTTTCGTCTTTAAGGTGTCTGACGGCGATATTCAAAAAAGAAAACTATGATCACCGTCTTGACTTCCTGACCCTTGCGTCATTTATGGTCGCACCGCTCATAGGCGGTGTTATACAAATCATTTTTCAGGATGTTCCGGTGCTTTCGGTGGGAATAGTGATATCATTCCTGCTTGCCTATATAAATATTATTGAGAGTCTTATTTCTCTCGATCCGCTGACCGGGATCTCAAACCGCAAAAAGCTTCTGCAGCAGCTTTTATACAGGCTGCAAAATATAAAGCCGGACGAAAAGCTCTATTTTCTTTTTATAGATGTGGATAAATTCAAGCGGATAAACGACAGCTACGGTCACGTTGAAGGCGACAGGGTTCTTACGGATATTGCCTTGCTTCTGACCAGGCATACGACCGGCACTGACAGTTGTGTCGGAAGGTACGGCGGTGACGAGTTTGCCGTAATATTCACATTGAAAAAGACAATGAGTGACGATATATGCGCCAGATTTATTGAGTGTCTTCACGATAATGATATCACTGCCGGAGGAGAACATAAGGTGACTCTGAGCATCGGCTGCACCGAATGTACTCAGTCTGACAGCATAAAAGACATTATCGCCCGGGCGGATAAAGAAATGTATGAAATAAAAAAGCATAAGGCCGTTGATCATTGCATATCATAAGGTCAACAGACGGCTCTTTTAACATCGGCGTAATTAGATTTGAGGAAATTTTGCGGCGCTGCCGCATTTATAATGAAAGGTGTTTGAAAAAATGAGCGAGTATATCAAGTATTCCTATGAACAGCTGAAGACCTTCTGTGAGGACTGTTTCTGCCATTTCGGCTTTACGCCGGATGAAAGCGGAATAATCACCGACGTGCTTCTTATGTCCGATCTTTTCGGTATTGAGTCGCACGGCATGCAGAGACTTGCGCGCTACCACAAGGGTATCGAAAAGGGACTGATCAAGGTCGATGCAAAGCCTGAGATAGTTTTTGAAACCCCGGTATCAGCCGTTATTGACGGTCACGACGGCATGGGTCAGCTTATCTCACACAAGGCTATGGAGATAGCCATTGAAAAGGCAAAAAAGGTCGGAATGGCTGTGGTCACGGTACGCAATTCGAACCACTTCGGTATTGCCGGCTACTACGCAAAAATGGCTTGCGACGCAGGGCTGCTCGGAATGGCTATGACCAACAGCGAGGCTATAATGGTGCCGACCTTCGGAAGAAAGGCGATGCTGGGCAGCAATCCTATCGCAGTTGCGATGCCTGCCGAACCGTATGATTTCTTCTTTGACGCATCGACCACCGTCGTAACGCGCGGAAAGCTTGAAATATACAACAAGCTCGGCAAGCCGCTGCCACAGGGCTGGGCGCTTGACAAGGACGGCAAGGGCACTACCGATGCCGCCGACGTTCTGAAAAACATCGTTGCCAAAAAAGGCGGCGGAATCATGCCGCTCGGCGGCGAGACCGAGCAGACAGGCAGCCACAAGGGCTACGGCTACGGCATGTTCTGTGAGATATTCACATCTATACTGTCTATGGGTCTCACTTCGAACCACACCCATACCGACGGCAAGGGCGGTACCTGCCACGGCTTCTTAGCCATCGATCCTGCCGTGTTCGGCGACGCTGCGGCTATAAAGGAGCACCTTTCGGTATTCCTCAAAGAGCTTCGTGAGTCGCCCAAAAAGGAGGGCGAGACAAGAATATACACCCACGGAGAAAAAGAGGTCTTTGCAGAAAAAGACAGGCGCGAAAACGGTATAGCGGTCAACATCAACACGGTTGCCGAAATGTTCGACATGTCACGCTATGTTGGTCTTGACCCGGTGAAATACCTTGGAGACGTAAAGTTTGACGACGCAAGGGCAAGCTCGTATAAATAATAATGCTACCGAAAGATTGCTGAATTAAAGATCGGTTATAAAAAAACCGGCGGAAACCAAAAATGTTTCCGCCGGGATTTTTTATCGGTTATTTGCAGTAATTGTCAACATAGCTGTCTATCGCTTTCTGAATAACAGCCCTCGCCTCGTCGGCGTTTTTGACCTCGTTTACAGCCGTTTCCTTTCCCTCAAGCTCCTTATATACCCTGAAGAAATGGGACATTTCCTCAAAAATATGACTTGGTATCTGCGAAATATCGGTGTATGAATTATAGGTCGGATCATTGAACGGGATGGCGATTATCTTCTCGTCATACCTGCCGTTGTCTATCATCGATATTACGCCTATCGGGTAGCAGCGGACGGTGGTCATGGGGTAAAGGCTTTCCGAACACAGCACCAGGACATCAAGCGGGTCAAGATCGTCGGCATAAGTGCGCGGTATAAAGCCGTAGTTTGCCGGGTAATGCGTTGAGGTGTACAGTATTCTGTCAAGCCGCAGCACTCCGGTCTCCTTGTCAAGCTCATACTTGCATTTGCTGCCCTTTTCGATCTCAATGACAGCCATAAAATCGCCGGCTGTGATCCTTTTAGGGCTTATATCGTGCCATATATTCACTAATAAAACCGCCTTCCGGTGAGATTTCAGCAGATGACCTTTATCCAGCCCTCGGGTGCCGGTATGCGTCCCATCTGGATACCGGTCAGGGTATCATACAGCTTCTTTGTGACCGCACCCATCTGCTCGGTGCCCGACGGGAAGCGGATTTCCTTGCCATGGTCTATTATGCGGCCGACCGGAGAAATAACGGCTGCGGTGCCGCACAGTCCGCACTCTGAAAACTCGCCGATCTCGTCAAGGCGGACAGGTCTTTCCTCGACCTCAAGCCCCAGATAGTCCTTAGCCACAACAAGCAGCGAACGGCGCGTTATGGACGGGAGTATCGATGATGATTTAGGTGTTACAACCTTGCCGTCACGGGTTATGAATATGATGTTCGCGCCGCCGGTCTCCTCTATAAATGTACGGCTGCCCGGATCAAGATATACGTTTTCGTCGTACCCCTGCTCATGAGCGTCAACTATAGCATGCAGGCTCATCGCATAGTTCAGTCCTGCCTTTATGTGACCGGTTCCATGAGGAGCGGCACGGTCAAAGTCGCTTATACGCAAGGTAAGCGGTTTTACACCGCCCTTAAAGTACGGACCGACCGGTGTTGCGAATATACGGAACTGGAATTCGCTTGCCGGCTTTACGCCGATGACCGGATTGATACCGAACATATAAGGGCGCAGATACAGCGAAGCACCCGAGCCGTAGGGCGGCACCCAATCGGCGTTTGCGGCGACCGTCTTTTCAACCGCTTCGACAAACTTTTCCTCCGGATACACCGCCATTTCGAGATAACGCGCGGAGTCAGCCATACGTTTGGCATTGAGATCCGGTCTGAAGCAGACAATGTGCCCGTCCTCGGTGGTATATGCCTTAAGTCCCTCAAAGCAGGTCTGTGCGTACTGAAGCACACAGGCGCACTCGTTCATTACGATATTTTCGTCGTCTATGAGTGCCCCGTCGTCCCACTTTCCGTCCTTATAATTTGCGACAAATCTTTTATCCGTTTTTATGTAGCCGAAGCCTATTGAGCCCCAGTCTATATCCTTTTTAGGCATAAAAATTCCTCCAGGTACATTTTTTAAATTTTAGCACTGCAAACAGCAAAAGTCAATAGGTGCAAAGCGGCAACGGCGCAGGTTTTTGCATGAGTTTTTTTTAATATGCAAAAGCGTTCCGGCAGATTTTTGCCGGAACGCTTTTTTAGTTTACCATGCCGACGGTACTTCGCCGCCCTTTACATATATATCAAGATTTGTAACAACATCCGCAACGCTGGATTTTAGGACCTCGCCGAGCGGCACGCCGTTCACCCACGCGATATAGTGGTAGATATCGTTGGGGCTTTCGGTAAACTCGATCAGCTTTTCACTTCCGTCCGCTATCGCCTTCATTTTTACGGTCAGCACCGGCTCGGTTTTTTCAGCCTCGGTCGTAAACGACAGAAGCGACAGCATGAGCACGCGCTGATAAAGCATTTTAAAGGACTTTGTATCGGTCTCGCTGCCGTTCAAGGTCACGACCGTGTCATACGCCGTCTCGTTTCCGCTCTGCGGAGTGTGCTTTAAATGGAAGGTATAGCTGCCGGTGGCGTCCGCAAGGGTGACGTCGCTCAGCTTATAAATGTCCTCCATTATAAAGTTCTGGTTGAACATCTTTGTAATGTCGGGCGTCACAAAATCAAGCATTTTGGTCGAAAGACTGAATATCTGCTTTTTGCCGTCAACAAGCACCGACAGCGCATTGCTGCCATCGCCCATAAGCGAGCCGACCGTCAGCTTAAAGTGATAATCCCCTGCCTTGAGTTCAATGACGCAGTTAGGCCTATCAAAGCCGCACGCCTTGAAATTCTCGTCGGTACAGTTGAAGCTGTAGAGCGTATCGGCATCAAGCCCTGCCGACGCAAAGTTCAGTATATTCTCAATAAAGCTCTCGCTTGCCGGACGGCGATAGGGCACCGTCATCATATACGGCATATAGTCGGCAGACGAGCCGGTGCTCATGTTGAACACTATTTCCCTGTCGCCCACCGCGCTGCCCGACAGCTTTATGTAGTCGAACCTCGCCAGCTTGTCGTTATTTCCGAAGTACGAAGCGTTATCATCGGTTTTTCCGATCTTTTCCACCATCGTCTTGTCGGCAAAATTGACCGGCAGATAGTCGTAATTCGAAATATAATCGGAGCTGACTATATAAACGGTATCGTCGCCGCTTACGGTAAGATAGTTTCCGTCGCCGGTGGCTATCTGTTTGCCGACCCTTATTTCAAGCGTTTTAGTGCCGTCGTTGAATTCCACGCTGAACACCCTTGTAGGATCGTCTATCCCGTAATATGCGTGATATTCCCCTACCGAATTAAAGGTGTTTTCCATTTTTTTGGTCGCCGAAAGATTCAGGCAGGTCCTTATGTGCCTTGCTATCGTTTTGGTCAGCGTAAGCTCGGGCGAAATGCCGTTTATGTACCATTTGGTGTCGTAAAGATAGGTCTTTTCCGACCCGCTCGACGAAGCTGAAGACGCGTCGGACGAAGTATCCGTCTCGTCCTTCGGCTCCGCCTTTTCATAATAAGGCAGCAGAGAATACTCGCCGTAATAATTGTACATCCCGACGCCCGAAACATTTGACTCGACCTCAACGCTCTGTCCGTCTACATCGACAAAGGACGACTTTATTATATCATCCGCCGAAAGTATGGAAAAGGACAGACTGCCTGCCGACGACGGCGTGCTGCTCGCTGCGTCGTTCGGGTTGGGTATGAGATTGACCACCAAAACGACCGATGCAGCTATTGCAATGCACAGCACTACCGACAGAACACAGACAAGCACACGCCGTCTGCCACCGTTTCGCGCCGGCTTTTTGGTGTTATACTCGTGCTTTACGAAAATCGTGGACTGCGGCTGCCCGGCGTTTTCCGCCGTGCCCTCTCCGTTTGTCCCTGTATTTTCTTTCACTTCGCCGGCAAGCGGCTTCGCATCTTCATTTTCGGGCGTGTTATGAGTTTCAAATTCGCTCATTTGGTCTTTCTCCTGATCCAGACGGTTATGCCGACAGCTACTATGATGATCGGCACGACCGCCATGAATATTATCCTTATCGCAAGTGTCTTTGACTCGGTGACATTGACCCGGAAGTCTTCATTGGTGAGCTTTTTGGCGACAAAATTGAAGGGATTGTCGGTGCTGCCGGTCAGATAGTTGGTTATGTCAAGCGTCGCGTTGAGGTTGGCGACGCTTGTATACTGCGACCAGTCGGACGATATGAAATCAGCCGATGCAAAGGCTGCAACGCCGCTGAACACGAAGTTTGATTCGACCGTAGCCTGATCCTCCGACACTATGACGGTGGGGTACGCGTCTTTGTCGGTGTCGGACTCCGGCTTCCATGTATCCTTGCTTTCTCCTGCCGGCATAACAACTACCGTGCCGCTTGCGGTACGCATGGCGACGGTGGTCTCACGCACATAGGTCGCGGTCGAGCTGTTCTCGTACAGCTGACGCATAGGTACGCTGTTTGCTGCGGTAAAGCAGATGTTTGACAGCGAATCTGCGGTCTTGGTATAGTCGGTCTCAAGGCTTCTGTAATAGAAGCTGGTCGGATCTTTTGCTATATACATACTATTATTGGTCTCGTAAAGTATGCCGGAATCAAAACCTATGCCCCAGTCTCCGAGAAGGGCGCAGATATTTGTGAGTTTGTACGTTCCGGTACCGGCAAAATACAGCAGCGACTTGCCCTTGTTGCCGCCGTTGTCAAGGAAGCTTTCGATCGCGGTACGGTCCGCACCGGTTATATCAGAGGTGCAGTCGGAAAGTATGATGCCGGTGTAGGCATCATAAGAATCGGAAGTAAGCAAGGTCGACAGCATGCCGTCTTTGTACACGATGTCAAAGTTGTTTGACTTGAGTGTTCCTTCGAGCGCGCCCTTTATGCTGTCAACATTGCAGTAGGTCGAGGGCACAAGGAACACCGGCGTGGTTTCGGACGTGACCTTGTAAATGGCAGCCGATATCGCCTGCTCTACTTTATTTTCGGTTATCATGTAGCCTATGCCCTGTCCGTAAAGCGCATAGTTGACACCCATTGCCGCATACTGACGGTAGTTTTCGGTGTTTGTATCACCTGCTTTGAGGGTATAGACGTCCTTATACAGCACGGCAGTGCGTCTTGTGACGTTCTCGCCGCCGACTGCGAAGGTGCTTTCCACCAGTATATCTCCGTAGGTGGTCTTATAGTCTGTAAAGCGGTCGGTAACCTCCTTGGCACTGGGCTGTGACATATCAAGGAAGGTCACGGTTATATTGTCATTATACTGAGCGTATTTTTTAAGCATCTCAATGGTCTGCACATAATACGAAGTGTTTACGCCCGAAGCATCTACAAAGTCGGTGTTCGCCGCGTAATACGCGAGGGTGTAGCCCGTGTCGCTCGTGCAGTTGTACTCGTCCTCGGTAAGGCAGACGTAAATGTCAACCTTTTTATTGACGCTTTTTATATACTTTACGTTGTCCGACGACATGGTGTGTTCCTTGTTGGCGGTCAGGTCAAGCTCAAGCGGATAACGCGCCGAAAGCGCAGTGGCAAGCGCGGTTATGAGCACGACGCCAACGATAAACAGCACCGACAGGATTATCGAATATATGCCGCGTTTTAAAGCGACGGTATTTTTGACCTTTCCGGTCTTGTTATTTTTTTCATTCATAGCTTGGCGCCTCCCTATCACGAATAACGGCGCTTATCAAGCACGCGCACCGTAAGGAACAAGAATATCGCGGCAAAGCCGACGAAGAATATAACGTTCGAATAATCGATTATTCCCTGCACAAAGGTGTTGTATCTGCCGACAAACGATATCCATGTGACTATAGCGGTCACGAATTTCAGGTTCACGAGCGATGCCAGATAGTCGAGCAGAGATATCACAAGGCAGAGCGTGAACGTGCCGAATGCGGCGGCTATCTGACTTTCGGTAAGTGACGAAATAAAGATGCCGAGCGCTATGAGTGCGCTGCCCATGAACGCGGTTCCGAGTATGTTGCCTAAGAACACGAGCCAGTTGACCGTTACGTTCTGGAAGGCAACTATTATCTGAAAAATAAGTGTCATGGCGTATCCCGAAAGGAATATTGTCAGCGTCGCAAAAAATTTGCCCATGACAATGCCCGTAAGGCTGACCGGCGAGGTTATGAGTACCTGATCGACCTTGTGCGCCCTGTCCTCACTCATGGTACGCATGGTAAGCACCGGTATCAGCAGAAAGGTCAGCATATACATCTGGTTGAAAACATAGGTTATATCTGGGTAGCCTGCCGAGAACATTCTTGCAAAGAACGAGCCCTCAAACGCAGCCATTACCGCGATAAATATGTAACCTATAGGCGAGGTGAAGTATGCGCGCAGTTCTCTTTTGAAAATGGCTCTCATTATTCGTCCTCCCCTTTCTCTGACTTTTCGGTCTCGCCGCCGGCGGTACCGGCAGTGTCGCCCTCTGCATCGGCATCCGATGCCGCACCGGTGCTGTCAGCCGCAGCCTTTTCGCCGCTGCCGAACAGCTTTTTCTGCTCCTCAGCCGACATTTCGGTAAGTCTTAAGAATATCTGCTCGAGCGACAGCTCATTCGTACGCATCATGAGCAGTGCCCAGTTGCGGTCGGCAAGTCTTTTGAATATCGCGGGACGCACATCGGTCTTGCCGTCAGGCTCGACAATATAGTCGTTGGAGCTTTGCTCATGCAGACCGGTGCAGGTAACGGTCACAACGCCCGGAACGGTAGACAGAAGCTTCATGACCTCGGTCTTCGGTCCTGCCACGCGGACCGACAGCGAATGATCCTCCGACAGCTTTTTTGACAGCTCGTCCGGCGTGCCGTCGGCTATCAGTGTGCCGTGGTTTATAACTATGACGCGTTCGCAGACCGCCTGTATCTCGGACAGTATGTGTGAGCTCAAAATAACGGTATGGTTCTTGCCCAGCTCGGTTATGAGCGAGCGTATCTCTATTATCTGCTTTGGGTCGAGACCGACGGTAGGCTCGTCAAGAATGAGCACGTCGGGGTTGCCGACCAGCGCCTGTGCTATACCGACACGCTGCTTATATCCCTTTGAAAGGTTCTTTATAAGTCTGCCGGCAACATCGTCTATCTTAACAAGGCGGCAGATCTCATCGATATGCGGTGCCTTGGGGAAACGCACCTTTTTGAGGTCGTATATAAATCCCAGATACTCCTTCACGGTCATATCAAGATAAAGCGGCGGATGCTCGGGCAGGTATCCTATACGCATTTTTGCCTCGTTCGGATTTTCGAGGATATCGTACCCGTCGATCGAGACCGAGCCCGCGGTCGGCGACAGATATCCTGTAAGTATGTTCATGGTCGTACTTTTTCCGGCGCCGTTAGGACCGAGAAAGCCGAGTATCTCCCCGTCCTTCACGGTAAAGCTGACGTCGGACACAGCGACATGTGAACCGTACTTTTTCGATAGGTTCGAGACCTGTATCATGTGTTTTTCCTCCAGACAGTTGTTACTTATAAAAATTTTATCAGTTATGAACGGTTTATTTGTAAACAACAGATTAATTTTTATAGGATAAACAAACTTTTTTATAACCTATTTATAATAACACATTGCAACGCATTGTAAAAGGGGTTTTTAAAATTTTTTGCCGGCGATAATCTGCGTTGTAAAGTGATATGACCCATTTTCTTTAAAAAAAGAAGAAAATGAA
>UQDO01000007.1 GCA_900539855.1 uncultured Oscillospiraceae bacterium | reverse complement strand
ATTCATTTTCTTCTTTTTTTAAAGAAAATGGGTCATATCACTTTACAACGCAGATATTTATCGGGTAAAATAAATTTTATGCTTGACAAAGGAAATGCGCGCATATATAATAATCTGTGTGACAATATGAGGTGAGTGTAATGATTCTTGATCTGCGTTCTTTGTTTGTAAACGACGGTGAGAGTCTTTCACTCGATTGCAGGTTCGACATGAGCGAGGTCGATTTTTACGGTGAGAGACCGCTTAAGTCTCCCGTTTTGGTAAAGGGCAGCGCTTACAGCCGTGCCGGCATTGTAACACTATCGGTGGTTTGTGACTGTGAATACACAGCACCGTGCGACCGCTGCGGCAAGCAGACGGTAAAGCACTATAAAGTGCCGATAGAACGCGTTCTCGTTTCAAAACTTGAAAACGGCGAGAACGATGAGATCATCCTCTTGCAGGATTTCAAGCTGGATCTGTATGAGCTTTGCTTTACGGAGGTCGTTCTGGCCATGCCCAGCAAGCATCTTTGCAAGGAGGACTGCAAGGGGCTTTGCCCTGAATGCGGAAAAGACCTGAACGACGGTCCATGCGGCTGTGCTACCACTTCAGGCGATCCGCGCATGGCGGCTCTTGCAAAATTACTTGAAAATTAACCAGCTTTTTAAGGGAGGCGTTTAAGATGGCAGTTCCGAAGAGAAAAACCTCTAAAGCCAGAAAGAACAAAAGACGTTCAAATGTCTGGAAGATGAGCGCACCGGCTCTTGTAAAGTGCGAGCATTGCGGCGAGTATAAGAGACCTCACCGTGTTTGCCCTGCCTGCGGTTACTACAACAACCGTGAAGTTATCAAGGTCGAGGCCTGAGTACTTTTTGTATTCTTATGGGGGAAGGAGCGATCCTTCCCTGTTTTTTTGCATTTTGGGTACGGTGCCATTGTTTTTAGTTGACAACCGACAAGATAAATGGCATAATCTAAGTATAAAATCTGCGGAGGAAAACAATTTGTCAAGACCTGTTATAGCTGTTGTCGGCAGACCGAATGTCGGCAAATCGACGCTTTTTAATAAAATAGTCGGCAAGCGACTGTCGATAGTTGACGATACGCCCGGCGTTACGCGTGACCGCATTTTCGGTGACGCGGAATGGTGCGGCAAAAAATTCATGGTGGTCGATACCGGCGGTATCGAGCCAAAGACCGACGATATAATTCTTAAAAAAATGAAGGCGCAGGCGGAGCTTGCGATAGACACTGCAAGCGCCATAATTTTTGTCACCGATATTAAAAGCGGAGTGACCGCGTCGGACAAAGAGGTTGCCGCCATGCTGCAGAAAAGCGGCAAGCCGGTTGTTTTGTGCGTAAATAAATGCGACCGACCGGGCAACGTGCCGCTCGAATTTTATGAGTTTTATAATCTGGGGCTGGGCGAACCTGTTGCGGTCTCGGGAGTTCACGGTCACGGTACGGGCGATCTGCTCGACAGGGTGTTTGAAAGCATACCTGATTTCGATAGCGACGACGACGAGGACGAAGTGATAAACGTTGCGGTGATAGGCAAACCAAATGCCGGAAAATCATCGCTTATAAATGCGGTCTGCAAAGAAGAACGCGCCATAGTTTCCGATATTGCCGGAACGACGAGGGACGCTATCGATACAATGGTAACGGTCGGCGATCAGAAGTACAATTTCACCGATACTGCAGGACTGAGAAGAAAAAGCAGGGTAGATGACGAAATAGAAAAATACAGCGTGATACGCGCCAAAATGGCAATCGAGCGCTCGGATGTCTGTGTCATCATGATAGACGCGACCGAAGGCTTTACGGAGCAGGACTCAAAGGTTGCGGGACTTTCGGTCGATGCCGGCAAGGCGGCTATAATCGCCGTAAATAAATGGGACCTTGTCGCTAAGGACGGCAGAACCATGGATCAGATGCGTAAAAAGCTCAAGGAGGATTTTTCCTTCATGCCATACGCGCCGATAATATTTATTTCCGCCAAGACGGGGCAAAGGCTCGACCAGCTGTTTGAGTACATCAAGTTTGTACACATGCAGAATACGATGCGTATATCGACCGGCATGCTCAACGACGTTTTGGCAGAAGCTACCGCGCGTGTTCAGCCGCCGACCGACAAGGGGCGCAGACTTAAAATATACTACATGACGCAGGCGTCGACCAAGCCGCCGACCTTTGTGTTTTTCTGCAACAGAGAGGATCTGTTCCACTTTTCATATCAGAGGTATCTTGAAAATCAGATACGCACTACTTTCGGTCTTGAGGGTACGCCGGTAAAATTCATTATCAGAGAACGCGGCGACCGAAAGGCTTAATATCGGAGGAGTCCTAATGGCTTGGCTTGTGTTTTTCCTGGCGCTTATCGGCTCATATCTTGTGGGCAGCATAAACGCCGCGGTCATAATTTCAAAATTCATAGCGCATGACGACGTTCGTGATCACGGCAGCGGAAATGCCGGAATGACCAATGTCATGCGTACCATGGGCGTTTTACCGGGGCTTCTGACCCTGCTTATAGACAGTGCAAAGGGTGTCCTGTGCTGTCTGCTTGCAAGGCTTTTGGTCTTTCCGTATGTTTTCGGGACGCTGGGGTTTGAATTTTTAAGACCCGAATATGCAGTCTATTACTGCGGCATACTGTGTCTTATAGGACATATTTATCCTCTGTTTTTCGGCTTCAGAGGCGGCAAGGGCGTTGCTACGACACTTGGTGTGCTTTGCGTTTGCCAGTACCAAACGGCGCTTTTGGCACTCGGAGTGTTCCTGATAGTGTTCCTTATTACGAGGATTATATCGTTAGGCTCTATTGTTGCCAGCATAACGCTGCCTGTCTTCAATGCGATATTCGCGTCGAGAATCGACGGTGCGCCGAATGCGGTGCTTGTGCAGTGCCTGCTCATATCGGTCATAACCGTTATAATTATATTCATGCACAGGGCGAATATTGTCCGCCTTGTACACGGGGAAGAAAAAAAGTTGACTGTAAAGAAAGGCAAGTGATATCGTAAAATGGCTAAACTAAGCGTTCTGGGAACCGGCGGCTGGGGGATAGCGCTGGCTATGAACGGGAAAAGCTGCGGTATGGATGTTGTTATGTGGTCGCTTTTTGAAGATGAGGTCAAAGCGCTTCAAAGCAGCCGCGAAAGCCGCCTGTTATCGGGCGTCAAAATACCCGAGGATATAGAGATAACCAACGACCTGTCGCGTGCCGATAATGCCGATATAACGATTATTGCGGTCCCGTCGTTTGCGGTAAGGGAAACTGCGGCGAGGCTTAAAAGCTTCAATACAGGCATTATTGTAAATGTTGCGAAGGGCTTTGAGAAGGGTAGCATGAAGTGCCTGTCCGATGTGATAGGTGAGGAGCTGCCAGGAAGGAAAATAGTCGTTCTGTCAGGTCCGTCACATGCCGAGGAGGTTGCAAGAGCGGTCCCGACATCGGTGGTAGTGTCGTCTTATGATGCCGAAGCTGCCGGATATGTGCAGAAAATGCTCATGGGACCGAAGTTCAGAATATATACAAACAGCGATGTCACGGGCGTTGAGGTCGGCGGTGCTATCAAAAACGTAATTGCCGTCGCGGCAGGAATAGAAAACGGACTTGAAGTGGGTGACAACACCCGTGCGGCGCTCATAACGCGCGGACTTGCCGAGATGGCGCGATTGGGGGTCGCAATGGGTGCCGACCGCAACACCTTTATGGGTCTGTCAGGGCTCGGCGACCTTATAGTGACCTGCATGTCGGTGCACAGCCGGAATAACCGTTTCGGAAATCTGGTCGGAAAGGGTGTGCCGGTAAAAGAGGCTTTGTCGCAGGTCGGTACGGTCGAGGGATATTATGCTACCGAGATAGTTATGCGGTTAGCCGAAAAATACGGTGTGGATATGCCTATAACAGCCGAGTGCTACAGTGTGCTTTATAACGGAGCCGATCCGCTTGCGGCGCTGTCAAACCTGATGACGCGCCCGGGTCGCCCCGAGTGCGAGACCGAAACACCGTGGATGTAATTTGAACTTATATAAGAAGCCCGGTCAAAGGCATAATGCCTTTGACCGGGCTTTGTTTTATATTGAGAGATAAATTTTAGTTTAGCGGCGCAGCGAGTATATTGATGGACGTAGGGCAGGGGCTTCGCTCCTGCCGCTTTTATATCGATAAATTTTAGTTTATCTGCGTAATGAAATATTGACAGACGTAGGGAACGAGCCTTGAGTGTCGTTCCGCGCGGTCTCAATTGACTTTTTAAGGAACGACACTCAAGGCTCGTTCCCTACAAGTGCACAATTAGATTTTTGGCTTTTTACACCGCTAAACTAAAATTTACCGTGGTGATATGCAAAATTAAACGAGCCGGGCAGGGTGTTGCTGCCCGGCTCGCTTTTTTGTTAAACAATTTTCAAACGCACTTGGAATTGCAGGCGGCTGTCGTTTTGCGCGTTTTTCTTTATTCGCTCCTCAGTGCTACGACAGGATCCTTTTTGGCGGCGACTCTTGCCGGTATCAGTCCGGCAATAAATGTGAGCAGCATGCTTATCAGGACGAGCGCAGCCGCTCCCACAGGCGGTAGTGCCGACACGCCGGAAATATCGGAAAAATGCTCTATTATAAGGTTTATGGGAATGTTGAGCAGCATGGTGACAAGGATTCCGATCATGCCGGCGACAAATCCGACTATCAGCGTTTCCGCATTGAAAACCCGTGAAATATCGCGTTTCGAAGCGCCGATCGAGCGGAGTATTCCGATCTCCTTGGTGCGTTCAAGCACCGAAATATAGGTTATTATGCCTATCATTATCGACGATACGACAAGCGATATCGAAACAAACGCTATAAGCACATAAGATATCACATTTATTATCGTGCTGATCGACGACATCATTGCGGCGACATAATCGGTATAGGTTATCTGTGAATCCTCATCAACCGACTTGTTGTACCGCTTTATAAGCTCAGCCACCTGATCCTTGTTTTCAAACGTGGCGCTGTAAAGCCTTACGCCCGACGGGATATCCTTGTCCATAATGCCGAGGGCTTTGCAGTTGGCACTGTAGGTAGACTCCGAAAATGCCGACGGCATATATTTATCATACATTGCGGCAAGCTCTGCTTCGTTTGCCGTGGAAAGCAAAGCTTCAAGCGCCGCAGACTTTGCAGCATTGTCCATATTTGCTATCGTGGCTGAAACTTTATCCGCATAGCCCTTCTTTATGGCGGCTGACAGTATTTCGTTCACCATGGAATCCACGGCGTCGTCGGTCATCTGCGATACAAGCTGGGACACCTTTTGTTCATCCATGCCGCTCTGCTCGATGTAAACGGAGGTTATCAGCGCTTCCTTTGACGCGCGGTCGGGATACCTTTGCATGTATTCGGCAAGCATGCCGCTGAATGTTGCGTCATCCGGCTCGGAAATTATCGAGACATAAAGCTCCGCCTTTTCCGGCACACCAAGCTTCTCAACATAAACCTTAAATTCAGCCGCTTTTTCCGACGCGGCTGGCTCGGCATTGGCGGCAGTTTTGAATGGCAGACCGGTAAAAATATCGGTGTCGGGGTGCGCCTGCTGATATTTTACGGCTTCCGAGTTTGCTATGCTTTCCCTGTACCAGTCGGTAAGGGACGAAAGGTATCCGACAGCGCCGGTCATTGATGTGGATGTGACCCCGTCTTTGGGGCGTATTATGCCGACGACCTTCAGCTCCTCAGCCGAGCCGAGGACAAGCTTCATGTACGCATCATCGTCGCTTTTATCCGTGAAAACATCGTTTACACCGTCGCCGTCAGTATCTTCGCCCAGGTATTTGTCGGTGGGAAGTACAAGGCGGAACTTTTTGCCCAAAAGATCGCTGTATTCCCAGCTGGCGGCGGTATCATTGCGCTCATATTCGCCGCCGGTAGCAATACCGGTCATCATGTCATTGAGCTCCGAACGGTCGAGCAGACCGAGCGCATAAAGAAACGTTTCCGATATCTCGTTGTTTTTGTTTGTGATAACTACGACCTCATTTTTGTTTTGGGGCCAGCTCATTGAGCTGTCAACCAGTTCATACTGCGAATATATAAGATCGTTTATCGCCTCGCCGTTTTCGCCCGACAGCAGCTCCTCAAACACCTTTATTGACGTGGAGTCGGTCATAGAGCTCAGCATCTGCTGCGATCCGCCTGAATAAAAGTCCTTGAAAAGCGCGGCGTAGTCATTGGCAGGCAGAGCACCTGCCGAGATGTCATCAAGATAGACCTCAAGGCCTGTTCCGTACAGGTACTGAATGGCGGTGAGATAGCTGTGTATTTCATTTTCCGGATCGTCAAGCCATTTTTTAAAGCTTTCAAGGTCGTTCGATTTGACCTCGGGGTTCATGTATGCCTCCATCATGTCGTACATGTCGGTATTGGCATAGACTTTGCCCGGCTCATGCTCGTTGTCGGAGTCGTCGCTTTTGCCCATAAGCTGCGACAAAAGCTCCGACATATCGGTAGCCTCAGCGTCGATAGCAATGGGGTATGCGCTGAGCGCTTCCTCCTGCTTGTCGTCGATATACCCCTGAAATCCGCTTGATAGCGACAGTATAAGGGCGATGCCTATTATTCCTATACTTCCGGCAAAAGCGGTCATGAAGGTACGCCCTTTTTTGGTAATAAGGTTGTTGAGGCTCAATGACAGCGCCGTCAGGAAAGACATTGATGTACCGCGCTTATGCTTTGTCTTTTCAGCCTTCTTTTTCTCCTTTTTGGCTGCCTTTTTATCTTCCGCGGTTTCGGCTTTTGTGGGCTTTTCGGACAATTCGCTGTCATAAGGGTTGCTGTCGCCGACTATTTCGCCGTCAAAAAGGCGCACTATTCTTGTCGAATAGCGGTCGGCAAGGTCGGGATTGTGGGTGACCATTATTACAAGACGGTCGTTTGCGACCTCTTTTAACAGCTCCATTATCTGTTCGCTGGTTTCCGAGTCGAGAGCGCCGGTCGGCTCATCCGCAAGCAGTATTTCCGGGTCGTTTATCAGTGCTCTCGCTATGGCGACGCGCTGCATTTGTCCGCCGGACATCTGGTTGGGGCGTTTGTTCAACTGATTTCCGAGCCCCACCCTTTGGAGAGCGGCTATTGCGCGCTTTTTGCGTTCGGCGCGCGATACGCCCGACAGCGTCAGGGCAAGTTCGACATTGGCAAGAACGGTCTGGTGCGGTATCAGATTATAGCTTTGAAAAACAAATCCTATCGAATGGTTGCGGTAGTTGTCCCAATCGTGATCCTTATATTCCTTGGTTGAGCGGCTGTTTATTATAAGGTCGCCGCTCGTATATCGGTCAAGTCCGCCTATTATGTTGAGCAGCGTTGTTTTTCCGCAGCCCGACTGACCGAGTATTGAGACAAATTCGTTTTTTCTGAACTCAATGCTCACACCTTTCAGCGCATGGACGACCGAGTTGCCCGAATCATACTCCTTTTTTATATCTACAAGCTTAAGCATGCTGCACGACCTTTCGAGAAGTTTGATACAACCTATTTAACTTCACCATTTTACCATAGAATTATGAACATTTCATCAACTGATTTGTCCGGTGAAATTTTTTGTTGCAGCAAAATGGATTTGTGTCAAACCTCGCTGAGGCTTTCCTTTTTATAACGTTTCCTGTATTTGAGGGGCGATATTCCGGCTCTTTCACAGAAGAAACGCGAAAAGTAGAACTGGTCGGAGAATCCGGCGAACGACGCCACGGCGCTCATGGAAATATCGGTGCTTACAAGCATGTGCTTTGTCTTTTCCATTATTATCGACTGTCGGTATTCCGACGGCGTAAGACCGGTATATTCCTTGAAAAGCAGGCGGAAATTCTGCGGACTCATGTTGCAGCTGCATGCGATATCGGCAATCTTACATTCCTTGTTCCAGTTATCGGTTATGATGCCTATGCCCTTTACAATGCTGTCGTAGCGCCCACTATCGGTGCTGACAACGGGCAGATCGATTATCTTGTCTATAAACTCGTAGGCGATGGACGCCATTTCGAGGTAGCTGCCGCACTCGGTGTACAGCTTTATCAACCTTTCATAATAGCGGTACCACGGCGAGGGGTCATTCTTTGATATTATAGTGACCTTATCGTAAAGTCTGCAGGTTTCACCGGAAAACGTGCGCAGTCTGAACACCATGCCCATGTAGTCAAGGGTGCTGCCCGGACGGAGCGGATCGCCGTTGAGCCGGACGACATACTGCGAGCCGACCGGAAGGTAAACAAGATCTCCGATGCCTGCGGTCATGGTGCTGCCGTCGGGGAAGGTATAAACCGCGCCCTGACCGCCGGTATATAAAAACAAGGCGTCGTCGCCGCGCGGCATTTTTTCGAAAATGTCAACCGTTGTAGGTATCCAGCGATGGAATTTGGCGTTTATGAATCTTATATCAAACTGTCGGTTGCTGCCGTAGCCCTTCTGAGCTATAATGGTCGATGTGCTTTTCATGCATATTCCCCCCGTACAGAAAATCCGGTGATATACATAAATTATATCACCGAATGTTCGATTTGTCTATAAATAAAAAAATCAACCGATGGAACACTGACCATTCGGTTGATTAATTTTTTCTTTTCAGTTTTCTGTGCAGCCCAAAGGCAAATTTGCGGAGCGGCAGTGCCAACGTCCAGAAGAAAGAATACATGCGATAGGGCAGCTCTTTACAGCTGTGATAGACCCCGTTGCGGTAAAAGCCCTTTACAACGCATATGACCGACGATTTATCAACGCCGCGTTCGATCTCCCACTGGTGATCGCCGCACATATCGTAGCTGTTTTTCCCGACCTTAACGATACGGTGCAGTACATATGTACCGTCAGGTCTTTTATAAAGCGGTATTTGTCTTTTTTTGAGGAGCAGCGGATCGCAGGCGGTCAGCACGACCGAATCACGCCTGTTATAAAGGAGCGGCCGCATACTGATGCCGGTGACGGTGAATCTGACGTCGGTGCCGTCCTCTATAAGTCCCGTTATAAGAGGGGAGAGCTCATCCATCGGGACGGCTTTAAGTTCGGGTGTCATACGAGCAGGTTTGCGTCGGTCAGCTTTTTTATAAATTCGGCAACGTCCGACCTTGCCGTTTTCTCGTCAACATCATATTCCGAAAGCAGAGCCTTCACAAGCCCTTCTTCGGTGTTGTCGCTCTGAAGCTGCTCCCAAAGGAACGCACCGGTGTCGTTGAGCGTTATTATTGAGCGGAACGATACCGTGTTTGTTCCGAGCGGAACGACTACACGTTGATCAGCTATTGTTTTAAGCAGGAATCCGTCTACTATCCTCATGGCTTGCTCCTTTTATTTATCAGAATATTATTCACCGTATATCCACTTGTGGATATAATCCTTAGCCTGTCCGATATCGTACTTCCAGACCCAGCCGCCTCTTGAGTCCTCAAATATGCCGCCTCTGGCTACAACCTCGTTGCCCGGAACGCTGGTGCTCGATATAGTGAGCTTTCCGCCCGACAGCAGCGGTGCGAATGCCATTATTTCGGAATAGTCAAGCGAGGTTTCTACGTTATCCATTATGGATTTGAGCAGTCCCGGATATTCCGACATTGACATCTTTTTAGCCTTTTCAAAGAGGCAGGTCAACACCTTTTGCTGACGCATTGCCCTGACATTGTCGCTGTCGGTATGGCGGATACGGGAATATGTCATAGCCTGTCCGCCGTTCAGATGGACGGCGCCGGCGTGATCAAGCTTTTCAATGCCGAAGCCCTCCGAATTTGCGAGGTAGTTGAGCTCCTTGCGCTCCGCCTCGGTTATATGAATGTCAATGCCGCCCATGAAGTCGATTACCTTCCACAGCTGGTGCAGGTTTACGGCGACATAGTTGGTTATATTAAGCCCGAAATTCTGATTGAGGGTCTTTATGGCAAGCTGCGCGCCGCCGCGCGAATAGGCTTCGTTGATCTTGCGCTTTGTACCGTCTATCGGTACGAAGCTGTCACGCAGTATCGAGGTCATTTTGACCGTGTTGTCATTGGTGTTGACCGAAAGGATGATAATTGAGTCAGAAAGGCCTGAAAGAGCCTTGCTCTTGTCGTTGGTGACCTTGCTGCGGCTGTCAAGTCCGAAAAGGGCTATGTTTGTAATACCTTTGGGGAGAGTGTCCACAATGGTCTGGTCGATGCCGAGATCGCTGTAGTTGCTCGATATTTCCGCATAGTTGCCGCCGCCTGTGTAGTGTGCGAGCACACCCATGACCGCCGTGCATATAATTGACAGCGCCAGAACGACGCTTATCACCACATTGAATACAACTAATCTTGTCTTGAGTTTTTTATAAGCGCCGCGGCTGGCATATGAATTAAGAGAGCGGCTGCTGGTCTGGTTCCTCTGCGGCATGTCTTCATCCTCAATGCTTTGGTCTGCGGTGCTGCTGTAAATATCATCCGATCCGTCAGTATCGCCGAATTCATAGTAATCGTCATGAAGCTGTCTTTTGGCTGACTGCTTCGGTTCAAAACCGACCGTTTCGCCAAAACCGTCGCCGTTTCTTTTCCCCGTCCGGTTCTCTCTCACATCATCGATGTGCCGGCTTTCATCAGACACAAAGGGTGACGCAAGAAAATCGTCGCCATTTTGTCTGCCCGAAGGCTTTGCCGACGAGCTGCTTATATCTTCAAAGTCATTATTCCTGTTCATTTATCTATCCCCACAGCTATCAAAAGCGCAAAAAGCGCACCCATATTTTTTTGTGAACACGAATATTATATACCTTTTATCTCATAATGTCGATAGAAATTTTAAAATATAACAAAATTATAATATTTGTAAAGCATTTAGTCCTCGACGTAGTTTCCCAAAAAGACAAAGTAAGCAAGCTCGCTGTCGAGAGCAGAGAGGAGGTTCATGGTCCGCTGGTCGCGTATACTGCCGGAAAAATCGATGTAAAATTTATATTCGAATTTTTTGCCTGCCGGACGTGATTCTATTTTTGTAAGGTTCAGACCACATTCGGCAAACCTGCCGAGCATGGAGTAAAGGGAACCGGTCTCGTGCGGCATTGAGAGCGCCACGCTGACAGTGTTGGCAAGCGGATCTATAAACGGCTTGCTTGAGACCGCGATGAACCTCGTCAGGTTGTCGTGCTCATCCTGAATACCGCTGTCGGTCACATTAAGACCGTAAAGCGCCGCCGCCTCGGCGGAACCGATTGCCGCAAGCGAAGGATCGCCCTTTTCGGCGACCAGCTTTGCGGCAATGGCAGTGTTTTCACATTCCACAGCCCTTAATCCCCGTGACTTTATGTAATTATCGCACTGCTTTATGGCGTGCGGATGGGAATACACCACCTTTACGGCTTCTTTGCTGCCGACGCAGAGGAGATTTTGCGAAACATCTATGGCGGCAGCCTTTACTATCCAGTAATTGTATTTGAGCAGCAGGTCGTAGACAAGACTTACCGAGCCCGCGGTGGAGTTCTCGACCGGGAGAATGCCCACGGCGTTGCCGTCATGACCTATTTCTTTAAAAACATCCTCAAAACTGGTCTTGAACTCCGGGGTATTTATGCCGAACATCTTGCGCGCCGCGGCGTGCGAGAAGGAACCCTCGGCGCCCTGACATACCACGCGGTCATAATTCATTGATGACGGCACGGCACGCAGCCTGTCGGCAAAGCCGGAGTCCTTAAACATGGTGTCGTTCTGCAAGGCGCGGCTGACCGTCATTATCGACTGATATATATTCCTTATATAGCTGCCGTACTGTCCGCCGGTGCTTTCCACACGGTCGAGTATCTGCTTTTCTCTGCCGGGATGATAGACCGGCAGCCCCTCAGCCATTTTTATTTTGGCTACCTCAAGCGAGCACTTCATGCGCTCGTCCAAAAGCGGCACCAACTGACCGTCAATGCGGTCTATATCCTTTCTTATATCCTCAAGCTTCATAACGCGTGAACCTCCGCCAAAAGATCAATAAGCGCAAGACAGACGGCTGCTTCTGCGGCAGGGAGCGCCCTCGGCACTATGCACGGGTCATGTCTGCCCACTATCGTAAAGGTGTCGTTTTGTCTGTTTTCAAGATCGACGGTTCGCTGTGGCATGGATATAGACGGTGTGGGCTTTACAGCCGCCCTTATAATGAGCGGCATGCCGTTTGTAATTCCGCCGGTAATGCCGCCGCAGTTGTTTGTGTAGCAGCGAACCGATCCGTCGTCGGCATAATACATGCAGTCGTTGGCTTCGCTGCCTTTCATGGACGAAAAGCTGAAGCCGGTGCCGAATTCAATGCCCTTTATTGCCGGAACGGCAAAAAGCGCGGCGCTTATCATGTTTTCGACCCCACGCGCGGTGGGTGAGCCTATGCCTGCGGCAAGACCCGTGACGGCTATCTCTATTTCGCCGCCGATGCTGTCGCCTGCCGCCTTTGCGTCGGCTATTTCCTTTTCCATATCCGCCTTTGCGGTGTCGGAAATGACCGAGAAATATTCGCGGTTCAGCCTGTCGAGCAGGAGCGAAGAGACCTCTGTCGGGTCAAACGGTACATCGGCTGTGCTCCCTATAAACGAGACATGACCGCCGACTGATATACCGTGTGCGGACAGTATCTGCCTTGCTATGCTGCCTGCCGCGGTGAGCGGAGCGGTAAGTCTGCCCGAAAAGTTGCCGCCGCCTCTTATATCGTTAAAGCCTTTATAGCGGACCGACGCCGCGTAATCGGCATGCGACGGTCTCGGGTGTGCCTTTATTCCGTCGTAATTGCTTGAGCGGTGATCGGCGTTCCTTATTATAAGTGCGAGCGGAGCGCCGGTGGTCGTACCGTCCATGATGCCGGACAGTATCTCGGGCTCGTCCGCCTCGCGGCGTGCCGTGGCGGTAGGGTCGGTGCCGGGTGCGCGCCGCTTCATCTGAACGGCAAGTTCCCCATATGATATTTTGTATCCTGCCGGCGGAGCGTCCATGACCGCTCCTATTGCCGGACCGTGGCTTTCACCGAAAACGGTGGTCCTTATGATATTACCTATTGCTGATGACATCGCATTTGCCTCCAAGACCGCAAAGGTCGCTTATAAATTCCGGATAAGATTTGTTTATCGCTTCGGCGCCCGATATTGACGAGCCGTGCTCCGAGCCGCAGGCAAGAACCGAAAACGCCATTACTATACGGTGGTCGTTTGCCGAGGTTATTGCGGCACCCATAGGCTTTCTGCCGTTTATTATCATGCCGTCGGCAGTTTCCGCCGCGTCTATCCCGAATGAAACAAGACGCGTCACAGTTTCGTGCAGACGGTCTGATTCCTTAAGTCTTAACCTTGCCGCGCCGTTTATAACGGTCCTGCCGGCTGCAAAGGCGGCAGTGACCGCAATGATGGGGACAAGGTCGGGTATCTGGGACGCGTTTACGACCGTGCCCTTAAGCTTCGAACGCCTTACCGTTATTCCTTGGTCGCTTTCTTCTATATCTGCGCCGAAGCCTTTCAGTATGTCTACTATAGCTTTATCGCCCTGAAGGCTGCTGCGGTCCAGTCCGCTCACGGTGACGCTGCCGCCGCACACCGCACCTGCCGAGAGGAAAAACGCTGCCTGTGACCAATCGCCCTCAACGCGCCGGTCGGAGGCTCTGAGCCTTTTTCTGCCCTCTATTTCATATCCGTCGGATGTTTTCGTTACAAAAGCGCCGAAACGTTTCAGCTCGTCGACCGTCATGTCGACATACGCCGCAGACTCAAGGGGAGTGGTCAGCACTATGCGGCTGCTGCCCGGAACTACGGACAGCGCCATTAGCAGACCGCTGATATACTGTGAGCTGACGTTCCCGGGAAGGCTGTATTCGTCGGCGGGAAGTTGTCCTCCTAACGACATAGGCAAAGTGTCCGCACTGCAGTCAACGCCTCTCCGGCGCAGCAGCCGGCAAAGTATCTCAAACGGGCGCGAGGGCAGTCTGCCCCTGCCGGTAACGGTCACATTTTTTGCACCCAGTGCCGCCGCTATCGGGATGATAAACCTTGCGGTCGAGCCCGATTCTCCGCAGTCAAGCACCGCCTTGTCCGGGATATTGCTTATCGGAGTGACTCTGACCGTCGTGCCGCTGCGTTCGATCTGAGCACCTAAAGCACACAGCACCCTTTCGGTGGCGGTTATATCGTCCGATATTCCGCAGCCGGTGACGGTGACCGGAGTGTCCGACAAAGCCGCGCATATAAGGCTGCGGTGACCTGCCGATTTTGACGGCGGCGCCGCGACCGTGCCCGAAATGACCGACGGGCGGTAATGTACTGTGCTCATTCTTCCCCTCCGAGATAATTAAAGAGCATGTCTGCCGGTATCATTTTGGCTGTGCTCGTACCGATGCAGCTTGGAATTACTATTTTAATGGAATCACCGCTTCGTTTTTTATCGTTCATAGCGTTTTTACAGAGCGTCTTTTTATCGATACTTGTTGTGGCAGGCAGGCTGTATTTGTGCAGGCAGTCGGAAATCTTTTCGGCGGTGCCGGCTTCGCAGTCGCCGTTCCTTTCGGCTGCCGCCGCCATCATGACCATGCCGATACCGACCGCCTCGCCGTGTGTTATATTTTTATAGTTGTAATACTTTTCAATGGCGTGACCTATCGTGTGCCCGAAATTGAGCAGCACGCGCTCGCCGAGATCGTGAAAATCGTTTTCCACCACGTCACGCTTTATGGATACACATTCCGTTATAAGCTCGGGCATGAAATCATGGGCGTCTTCGTTCATAATGCGGTCGAAAAGGGACTTTGACTTTATGACGCCGTACTTTATCGCCTCGCCCATGCCGTCGTTCCAGATTTTCTGCGGCAGGGTATTAAGCACGAGGGGATCTATTATGACCGCTTTGGGTGAATGGAATGCCCCTGCGAGATTTTTCCCTGCTGGCAGGTCGCACCCGGTCTTTCCGCCGACCGATGAATCTATCTGCGATAAAAGGGTGGTCGGTATACCTATATAATCTATTCCGCGCTGATATACAGCAGCCGCAAAACCGGTCAGGTCGCCGCAGACGCCGCCGCCGAGCGCTACGGCAAAATCCGAACGGGTAAGTCCGGCGTCGCACATGGCACCGAGTATGTCGCCTACGGTCGAAAGAGTTTTGCTCTGTTCGCCGGCTTCAAACACAAAGGTGTCTGCAAGATATCCTGCAGATGTCAGCTGATCCTTTATGTGGTCGAGGTACAAAGGTGCGACGTTTGAGTCGCTGACTATAAGGCATGCCTTGCCCTTTACCGCATCGGATATTATTTCAGCGATGCGGTCGCACGCTCCGTTTTCGATCACTATGTCGTATTCTTCCGGTTTCGATACTTTAACGGTGGTCTGCATAAACGCTGTCTCCTTTTAATTTGCCTGCCGTATTGCCTTTACGGTGTCGTTCAGTGCAAATATTTTCTTTGCCAGAGCGTCAAACTGCACCGGTGTCAGGGACTGAGCACCGTCGGAAAGCGCTCTCGGCGGATCGTTGTGCACCTCTATTATAAGTCCGTCAGCACCGGCGGCAACGGCTGCAAGCGACAGCGGCTCGACCAGCCATGTTATGCCCGACGCATGCGACGGGTCGACAACTACAGGCAGGTGCGACAGCCTTTTAAAGATCGGCACAGCCGATATGTCAAGCGTGTTCCTCGTGAAATTCTCATATGTCCTTATGCCGCGCTCGCACAGTATGACCTTTTCGTTTCCGCCGCTCATTATGTACTCGGCGCTCATCAAGGTCTCTTCAATGGTGTTGGCAAGACCGCGCTTGAGAAGTATCGGCTTGTCAATTCTGCCAAGCTCCCTGAGCAGCTCAAAGTTCTGCATGTTGCGCGCTCCGACCTGTATTATATCCACATCCTCAAACAGCTCAAGGTGAGCGGCGCTCATTATCTCGGTGACTATGGGCATGCCGGTCGCCGCCCTTGCTTCCTTTAAAAGCTCAAGTCCCTCGGCACGCAGACCCTGGAACGCGTAGGGCGAGGTACGGGGCTTGAAGGCGCCGCCGCGCAGAAAGTTTGCGCCGCTTTTTTTCACGCTTTCTGCAATGCCTATAATCTGATCGTGCCCCTCGACCGAGCAGGGACCTGCCATGAGCTGCAGCTCGCCTCCGCCGATTTTATGTCCGCCGACATCTATAACCGTGTCGTCGGGGTGGAACTTGCGGTTTGCCTTTTTATACGGTTCCTGTACGCGGCGCACAGCGTCTACCACGTCAAAAGCCGTGACCGAATCGATATCTATCGCCTTTGTATCGCCGACAAGACCGAGTATCGTCGAGTTTTCACCGGTCGACATATGTATATCTACATTATATTGCTTTTTGAGGGTCTCGGCAAATTCAAGCGCCTTTTCTTTTGGTGTTCCGTTTTTTAATATGACTATCATTTTTTATTATTCCTGCCTTCGTTAGTTCGCTTTAGAGATTTAAAGCCCTGATACAGATTACAACACCTGTGCTCTTATGTCAAGTGCCGGGGCTATGATCGAAATAATTTTTTGGACCGTATCATCGGCGCTGCCGCCGGCATCGACCGTAAAATGCGCCGCCGCCTTATAAAACGGCAGCCGTTCACTTATCATCTTCTCTATCGCCGCCTTGCGGTCGCTTCGCTGCAAAAGCGGACGGGTGGAGTCGCCCTCCAGCCTTTCTATTACTGTGGACGGTGAGACCGATAAAAATATGACGGTGCCGTGAGCTCTTAAAACAGCTGCGTTTGCGGACGACAGAACCGCTCCGCCGCCGGTCGCAATGACCGCGCCGTCAAGGGAGGAGAGTCTCTTTATAACGGCTGCTTCGGCCGCTCTGAAATATCGTTCGCCGAACGCCCCGAAAATGTCTGATATCTTCATGTGTTCAGCCGATTCTATCTGCTCGTCGCTGTCAAAAAAGCACATGCCGAGCCTTTGTGCCAACGCTTTGCCAACGGTGGATTTGCCGCTGCCCATAAATCCGCATAAAATAATATTGTTCAACCGAATATCACCTTTGTTTCCTTTTCTGCGTCAGAAATAAGATTTTCAATGTCGCGGTCGTCAAACGATGCTCCGTACCAGAATTCGTGCGCCGCAACGGCCTGCCACACAAGCATCGGCATACCGCCTACGGTCTTTATCCCCAAAGACCGGGCGCTTTCCATAAGGCGCGTGACGCCGGGATTATATATCGCGTCAAAAAGAGCGCCGCAGCGTGATAATAGCTCTACTCCCACCGGCGACGCGTCGGTGTTCGGGTACATTCCCACCGGGGTCGCATTGACAAGCAAATCAAAGCTGCCCTTTATGTCGTCCATGGGCGCGGTCAGCGCTTTGCCGCCAGATGAATTTATCCATTCTGCAAGGGCGTCCGCCTTTGCCAGTGAGCGGCTCCTCGCCGCTATGGTTACGGTGCAGCCGCTGTCGGCAGCCTCTCTTGCGAGTGTCCTTGCCGCTCCTCCGCAGCCCAGTACCAGCACGTTGCCAAGGAGCCTTACGCCGCCGCCAAGGAGAGCCTTTTTAAAGCCGTATGCGTCGGTACTGCAGCCGGACATTCGCCCGTTTTCGCATTTTACGCAGTTTACGGCACCGTACCGCTTCGCCGAGTCGTCGGTGTCCGCAAGATATTTCATCATGGCTTCCTTGTGCGGAATGGTTATATTGAAGCCCGAAAGCCGGGACAGCCGGGGTATACTGCTCTCAAGGTCCTCGGGCGCTATGTCGGCAGAGCTGTATTCAACATCTTTGCCCGACAGTCCGAACAGTCTTTTATGTATAAACGGGGACATTGAATGACCTATCGGATGCCCGATAACGGCGTATTTATCTGACATGTAATGATACCTCTTTGTTAATTTTGAAAAAATACTATTGACAAAAACCGATTGTCAACATATTATTATATGACGAAAGTGCAATGCGGCTTGACATGCCGCTTTGTGCAGGGTATATTTGACCCTTTTATGATTATACCACGACAAATCAATTAAGTCTATAATCAATTCTGGAGGAATAGAAATGGTTTTTGAAAAAATAAGACACATTTTAAGTGAACAGCTTGACATCGCGGAGGACGATATCACTATGGAGTCCAACATAGCCGAGGATCTCGGTGCGGACAGCATGGACGTCGTTGATCTTATCATGTCTATCGAGGATGAGTTTGAGATCGAAGTGCCGGACGAGAGCGTTGAGAACATCAAGACGGTCGGCGATGTTGTGAACTTTATTGAAAACGAAAAATAATTTTTGTGTTTTTGACACATAAGATTCTGCGCGGCGGAGATTTCCGCTGCGCTTTCTTAAATTAAACGCAAAAATGTGTTGAAATAATTCTTTGTATCTAATATAATGAAGATTACAGAATAAATTGATGAAATATGGTGAGTTTTGTGGCTAAAGAAAAACTGGTCAGGGAAATAACCTCTATGGATGAGGATTTCGCACAATGGTATACCGATGTTGTGCTGAAGTCCGAGCTTATTGATTACACGAGCGTCAAGGGCTGTATGGTTATAAGACCGTACGGCTACGCGATATGGGAAAATATACAGCACATACTTGACGGCATGTTCAAGGCGACCGGGCATGAAAATGTCTGCATGCCTATGTTCATACCAGAAAGCCTCCTGCAGAAGGAAAAGGATCACGTGGAAGGATTTGCCCCCGAGGTCGCGTGGGTGACCTACGGCGGCAATGAAAAGCTCGAGGAGCGTCTTTGCGTAAGACCCACCTCAGAAACGCTTTTCTGTGATCACTATAAAAACATAATCCATTCCTGGCGCGATCTGCCCAAGCTCTATAACCAGTGGGTATCGGTCGTGCGCTGGGAAAAGACAACGCGTCCGTTCCTGCGTTCAAGAGAATTTCTGTGGCAGGAGGGACACACCATCCATGCCACGGCAGAGGAAGCCAAGGCTGAGACCGTAAAAATGCTTGATATATACGCAGAGTTCTGCGAAAAGTACCTCTGCATGCCGGTCATAAAGGGCATAAAGACCGAAAAGGAACGTTTTGCCGGCGCGGAGGAGACCTATACGATAGAGGCACTCATGCACGACGGCAAGGGACTGCAGAGCGGCACGTCACATTATTTTGGCGACGGCTTTGCAAAAGCCTTCGGGATACAGTATGCCGACAAAGAAAATAAGCTCACATATCCGCACCAGACATCATGGGGTGTCACTACGCGTCTTATCGGCGCAATAATCATGACCCACGGTGACGATAACGGACTGGTTCTGCCTCCGGCTGTCGCTCCGAAGCAGGTCATGATAATACCGATAGCACAGCATAAAGAGGGCGTGCTCGAAAGGGCGGACGAGCTGCTTTCAAGGCTTAGCGGCAAGTTCAGAGTGGGTATCGATAAGAGCGAAAACAGCCCGGGCTGGAAGTTCGCAGAGTATGAAATGAAGGGCGTACCTATCCGTCTTGAGATCGGACCTAAGGATATCGAGAACGGACGTTGCGTACTGGTCAGAAGAGATACTGCCGAAAAGATCGAGGCAAGCCTTGACGGCCTTGAGGAAACGGTCGCAAAGCTGCTTGACGACATTTCGGCAAACCTTTTGGAGAGAGCAAAGGAACGCAGGGATAAAATGACCTACGAGGCACACGACCTTGACGAGATCAAGGATATTGCCGACAACAAGCCCGGTTTCATAAAGGCACTGTGGTGCGAAAGCCGCGAGTGCGAGGATAAGCTTAAGGAATATGCCGGCATCACCTCACGCTGCATGCCGCTCGGTATGCAGGAGGGCATATCGGGGAAATGCGTTTGCTGCGGCAGGCCGGCGCATAAACTGGTATACTGGGGCAAAGCATATTAATAATGTGCAGCTTCCGGCGCGGCCGGGAATTTCACCGGCGAAAGGATAACAAAATGAAAAAAAGCATACTTTCGGTAATAGTTGTCATATCAAGCATTGCCGTTGTGCTTGCGGCGACCGTCAATGTCATGGCGACGGGGGACAGCAGCAGATCCGACACCTCGTCGGGCGGCTATTCGCAGATATCATCCGACACCTCGTCCGATTCACATTCGGGGACCACATCAGACACAAGCAGCAAAGACGGCACTTCGTCAAACACGTCTTCAAAATCGGATTCGGGCGACAAGACTTCATCTGATAAAGATACGTCCTCAAAGTCGGACAGTTCAAAGGACTCGTCCGGAACGTCCTCAGGCAAAGGCGACAGGGATACTTCGTCAAAGTCGGGAACGACGGGCAGCACCTCATCGGCGGCATCGTCCTCAAAGCCGAGCGGCGGTGGCGGTGTCAGCAGCAAGGGCGCCGGCGGCGGAAAGACCTTTATCGATGAAACAGGCTCTGCAAATACCACTACCTCTGTGACTGAAACAACCTCAGAGCCGGAGGGCGAAGGACTTATTTCGGATGATATAAGTGACGAAAACACTTCGGAAGACGACGACGGTACAGAGCATTTTCAGGCGACGGTCACAAAGCTGTCGGGACGCATATATAAGGTAATATGGATACCGATACTTGTGTCGGTCCTCTGCGTTGCAGCACTCATATATGTAAATGTTGATTTCAGAAAGAAAATGGGAAATGCCGCGAGACGTTCGGGAAGAAAAAGAAGTTCCGCGCACAGTAAGTCCGGAGCGTCACGCCAGAGAAGCAGAAGATAACACGAAAAAAGGGAGCCTTTCAGGAAGGAAGGCTCCTTATTTATGTATATTGCACAAATAAGGACTTGAAATTTCTGAGTTTTGCACGAATTTTGAGAAAATCTAAAAATCGCAAAAAATTTAAAAAAATACTTGATTAATGGCCGTCGTTATGGTAGAATAGTCGAGCACGAAAAGTGCAGATATGCGTTGATGCGGGAGGTGGCCGGTCGAAGAACCGGGGAATTTCCGCGGAGTATGTCCGATTTTAAACCGGGCGACAAGTAATTGCGTTGTTTCGCAGCTTGCGTATGTGAAACATGAACGCCGATGTCCGTCCCGGATCCGCCGAAATAAAGCATTTTGGCGATCCGGATTTTATATTGTGAGCCGATGAAACACCCGGCAGCATGTAAACTATAACGGCAAAAAGCGTTGCCCGCCAACTATTCAAGGAGGCGAAAGTCAAATGGCAGTTAAGGAAAAAATCAGAATCAGACTGAAGAGCTACGACCATGCGCTTATCGATCAGGCTTCGGAGAAGATAATCGAGACCGCAAAGCGTACCGGCGCCCGTGTTTCGGGTCCCGTGCCGCTTCCGACCGAGAAGCAGGTCGTCACCATTCTCCGCGCAGTCCACAAGTATAAGGACAGCCGTGAGCAGTTTGAAAGCAGAACCCACAAGAGGCTTATCGACATCCTCAGACCCTCAAACAAGACTGTTGAGGCTCTGATGGGTCTTGAGCTCCCCGCCGGCGTCGAGATCGAGATAAAGCTCTGATCCCGCTGCGGCAGGTCATGTTGGCGGTGTGCCGTCAACCAATAACCAATTAGGAGGATAAAATCATGCAAAAAGGTATCGTAGGCAAGAAGCTCGGCATGACCCAGCTTTTTGACGCAAACGGTAACGTCGTTCCGGTAACGGTCATCGAGGCTGGCCCGTGTGCTGTAAGCCAGAAGAAGACCGCTGAAAACGACGGCTATGAAGCAATACAGATCGGCTTCGGCGATCTCAAGGCTTCCAAGGTAACAAAGCCCATGAAGGGCCACTTTGCAAAGGGTGACGTTGCACCGAAGAAGGTGCTCCGCGAGCTCCGTCTTGACAATTGCTCGGCATACAATGTAGGCGACATAATCAAGGCTGACGTTTTCGCAGAGGGCGACAAGGTCGATGTAAGAGGCACCAGCAAAGGTAAGGGCTACGCCGGCGTTATCAAGCGTTGGAACTTCCAGCGTCTTAAGATGTCGCACGGTGTCGGACCGGTTGCCCGTCACGGCGGATCACTCGGCGCCAGCAGTACGCCGTCCCGCGTTATGAAGGGCAAGAAAATGGCGGGTCACCTCGGTAACGAGCGTGTCACCGTTCAGAACCTTGAGGTAGTCAAGGTTGACGCTGAAAACAATATCATCGCCATCAAGGGCGCCGTCCCCGGTCCCAAGGGCGCTGTCGTTGTTGTTTTTGACAGCGTTAAAGCATAAGGAAGGAGTGAGTGAATATGCCAGTTGTTGCAGTATTGGATATGGCCGGTAAGAAGGTAGGAGATATCGAACTGAGCAATGCGATCTTCGGTATCGAGCCCAACGCGGCTGTTATGCACATGGCTGTTGTGAACTATCTCGCCAATCAGCGTCAGGGCACACAGTCGACATTGACCCGCTCCGAGGTTTCCGGCGGCGGACGCAAGCCGTGGAGACAGAAGGGAACAGGCCACGCAAGACAGGGATCCATCCGTGCACCTCAGTGGAGACACGGCGGTATCGCTCTCGGCCCCAAGCCCAGAGATTACTATTACACCATCAACAAGAAGGAAAGACAGCTTGCTCTTAAGTCAGCGCTTTCCGATAAGGTCCTCACCGAGTCGCTCATCGTTCTTGACAGCCTCTCGCTTGAGGGTTACAAGACCAGAACGGTCGTTGACTGCCTGAAGGCTATCGGTGCCGGCAAGAGAACACTTATTGTTCTTGCTTCCAACGACGCTTTCGCAGTAAAGAGCGCCGCCAATATACCCGGCGTAAAGACTGCTCAGGTCAACACCGTTAACACTTATGACGTTGTCAATGCCGATACTCTTGTTATCGTCAAGGATGCCGTTGCAAAGTTTGAGGAGGTATACGCGTAATGAAAGCACCTCAGGACATTATATTAGCTCCGGTAGTTACCGAGCGCAGCATGGCCGGTTTTGCTGACAAGAAGTATACCTTCCGTGTTGCAAACGATGCAACCAAGGTTGACATCGCAAGAGCAGTCGAGCAGAAGTTCGGCGTCAAGGTCGCAAAGGTCAATACGGTCAATGTCCGCGGACATGTCCGCCGCATGGGTCGCTATGAGGGTATGACCGCTGCCTGGAAAAAGGCTGTTGTCACCCTTGATAAGGACTCCAAGACCATAGACTTCTTTGACGGTCTGCTGTAATTCCTTAAAGTATAGAACGAAAAAGGCAATGTATGGGGCTTAAAGCTCCGCTAAGCCAAAACAGGAGAGTGAAACTTAAAATGGCAATAAAGCATTATAAGCCTACAACTCCGGGCAGACGCGGCATGACAGTCATGGATTATTCGGGACTGTCGAAGGTTGCACCTGAGAAGAGTCTGCTTGACGTTGTCAAGAAAAATGCCGGCCGTAACAGCTACGGACGCATCACCGTACGCCATCACGGCGGCGGCAACAGAATCAAGTACCGCATAATTGATTTCAAGAGAGACAAGGCTGGCATTCCTGCCACCGTCATGACCCTTGAGTACGATCCGAACCGTTCGGCTTTCATAGCACTCGTTAAGTACGAGGACGGCGAGAAGCGCTACATCATCGCTCCTCAGGATCTCAAGGTAGGCGACACCATCGTCTCCGGAACCGGCGCTGATATAAAGCCGGGCAATGCGCTGAAGCTCAGCGAGATACCGGTCGGTACTACCATTCACAATATAGAACTTTACCCCGGCAAGGGCGCACAGCTTGCCCGTTCAGCCGGTAATATGGCACAGCTCATGGCTAAGGAAAACGGCATGGCACTTCTGAGACTTCCGTCCGGAGAGCTCCGCAATGTTCCCGCAGACTGCATGGCTACCATCGGTATCGTTTCCAACCCCGAGCACGAGAATGTAAACCTCGGCAAGGCAGGCCGCAAGCGTCATATGGGCTGGCGTCCTACCGTCCGCGGTTCTGTCATGAACCCGTGCGACCATCCTCACGGTGGTGGTGAGGGCAGAGCGCCTGTCGGTCGTCCGAGCCCTGTTACACCTTGGGGTAAACCCACCATGGGTTACAAGACCCGTGATAAGCATAAGGCGTCCGATAAGTATATCGTTAAGCGCCGCAATGTGAAGTAATCGGCGAAAGGAGAAAGAACAATGGGAAGAAGCGTTAAAAAAGGCCCGTACATCCAGCCTGTTCTTCTGAAAAGAGTTCAGGAAATGAATGCTGCCGGCGAAAAGCGTGTCCTCAAGACATGGAGCCGTTCATCCACGATTTTCCCCGATTTCGTCGGACACACGGTGGCTGTTCATGACGGCAGAAAGCATGTCCCGGTATATGTGACCGAGGATATGGTCGGTCATAAATTCGGCGAATTTGCCCCGACAAGGACCTTCAAGGGTCATGCCGGTGCAAAGACTACGAAGTAAGCGGTCGAAAGGAGAGTATGACTATGGAATCAAGGGCAACACTCAGATATGCCCGCATATCACCTCGCAAGGTGCAGATCGTCCTCGATCTTATCCGTAATCAGGACGCTGACAAAGCCATGGCTATTCTTAGGTTCACACCGAAGGCCGCCTGCGAGTATCTTGAGAAGCTGCTTAAGTCAGCTATGGCAAATGCTGAAAACAACCATCAGATGGATGTTTCCAAGCTCTATGTTGCAGAGTGCTACGCCTGCCCCGGCCCGATCCTCAAGAGGATCAGAGCCAAGGACCACGGACGTGCACACCGCATTTTGAAGAGAACATCTCACGTCACCCTGGTGCTCAGGGAACGTGAAGACTGAAAAGGAGGTTAAGTTATGGGCCAGAAAGTAAATCCGCACGGCTTCCGTGTCGGAGTTATCAAAAACTGGGATTCTCGTTGGTTCACCAAGGATAAAGATTTCGGCGATACTTTGGTTGAGGACTATAACCTCCGTAAGTTCCTGAAAAAGACCCTTTATTCAGCGGGCGTCCCCAAGATCGAGATCGAGCGTGACGCTTCCAAGATCCGTATTCACATCCACTGCGCAAAGCCGGGCATGGTCATCGGCCGCAAGGGTGAGGAGATCGAGAAGCTGAAGGTCAAGTGCAAGGAACTGCTCAAGACCGATAAGGATGTTTACATCAATATCGTTGAGATCAAGAATCCCGATGTCAATGCAACACTCGTTGCAGAGAGCATCGCAGCCCAGCTCGAAAAGCGTGTATCCTTCCGCCGTGCTATGAAGCTCGCGATCGGACGCGCAATGCGCTGCGGCGTCAAGGGTATAAAGACCCAGGTATCCGGCCGTCTCGGCGGTGCTGAAATAGCACGTTCCGAGAACTACCGTGAGGGTACCATTCCGCTTCAGACTATCAGAGCTGACATCGACTACGGTTTCGCTGAGGCAAACACGACCTACGGCCGCATAGGCGTCAAGGTCTGGATATACACCGGCGAAGTCCTCCACGATGTCCGCAAGCCACGTAAGGAAGGAGGCGCGCGCTGATGCTGCTGCCAAAGCGTGTTAAGTATCGCCGTGTCCAGAGAGGCCGTCTTAAAGGTCAGGCTCTCCGCGGCAACACCGTATCAAACGGTGATTTTGGTCTGCAGGCTCTTGAGCCGGCGTGGATCACTTCTAATCAGATCGAAGCAGCCCGTGTCGCCATGACCCGTTATATCAAGCGTGGCGGTCAGGTCTGGATCAAAATATTCCCCGACAAGCCTATATCGAAGAAGCCTGCCGGTACCCGTATGGGATCCGGTAAAGGTGCTCCGGAATATTGGGTAGCTGTCGTAAAACCCGGCAGAGTTATGTTCGAGATCGGCGGTGTTGCCGATGAGGTGGCTCGTGAAGCCATGCGTCTCGCCGCTAACAAGCTGCCTATCAAATGCAAGTTTGTCAGCAAACAGGAAATGGGTGGTGAGCAGTAATGAATGTTAAGGAACTCAGAGATAAGACTCCGGTAGAGCTCGAGGAGCAGCTCAAAAAGCTGAAGGAAGAACTCTTCAATCTTCGTTTCCAGCACGCCATTAACCAGCTCGACAACCCGACCAGAATTGCAGCCGTCAAAAAGGATATCGCAAGAGTCAAGACTCTTCTCCGCGAGATCGAACTGAACGGCGCCGATTCGTAAGGAAAGGGAGGCACGCAGTTATGAGCGAAAGAAACCTTCGTAAAACCAGAGTTGGTATGGTCGTCAGCGATAAGATGGATAAGACCGTAGTCGTTGCAATACGCGACAACGTCAAGCATCCTCTTTACAAGAAGATCATAAAGAACACCGTTAAATTCAAAGCACATGATGAGAATAACGAATGCCGTGTAGGCGACCGTGTACTTGTTATGGAGACCCGCCCTCTGTCCAAGGATAAGAGATGGCGCGTCGTAGAAATCGTAGAAAAGGCTAAGTAGTCTAAAGGAGGAAAAGACTGTGATACAGCAGCAGACTTACCTCAAGGTTGCCGACAATACCGGTGCAAAGGAACTTATGTGTATCCGTGTACTTGGCGGCTCCGGCAGGAGGTATGCCAATATTGGCGACGTCGTTGTTGCTTCCGTTAAGAAAGCAACTCCGGGCGGCACCGTCAAAAAAGGCGATGTAGTCAAGGCCGTCGTTGTACGTTCTTGCAGAGGTCTTCGCCGCAATGACGGTTCTTATATCCGTTTTGATGAAAATGCCGCGGTAATTATCAGAGAAGACAAGACCCCCAGAGGCACTCGTATCTTTGGGCCGGTCGCCCGTGAGCTCCGTGAAAAGGATTACATGAAGATCCTTTCTCTCGCTCCGGAAGTTCTTTAATGGAGGTACACGGACATGAGTAAGATGAACATTAAGACCGGTGATACCGTTGTCATCCTCACCGGTGATAAGGACAACCGCGGCAAGACCGGCAAGGTCATGCAGATAAGCCCCAAGGAGGGCAAGGTCATTGTTGAGGGACTCAACATGGTCAAGAAGCATGTCAAGGCACGCAAGCCCGGCGATCCTTCGGGAATAATCGAAGCAGAGAGCGCGATCTACACCAGCAAGGTCCAGGTCGTCTGCCCGAAATGCAAGAAGCCGACCCGTATAGGTCACAAGATCTATGAGGACGGAAGAAAAGACCGCGTGTGCAAGAAGTGCCACGAAACATTCTGAGCTTAAGGAGGACATGACATGGCAAGGCTTAAAGACGAATACAAAGCAAACGTCGCACCTGCGCTGATGAAAAAGTACAATTACAAGAGCGTCATGCAGATTCCGAAGCTCGATAAAATTGTAATCAATATCGGATGCGGCGAAGCAAGAGATAACGCAAAGGTTATCGATGCTATCACCAATGATCTCAGCCTCATCACCGGTCAGAAGCCGGTCGTCTGCAAGGCGAGAAAGTCGATTGCGAACTTCAAACTTCGTGAAGGTATGCCGATCGGCGCCAAGGTCACACTCAGAGGCGAAAAGATGTATGAGTTCATGGACAGATTCTTCAATGCAGCTCTTCCGAGAGTTAGAGACTTCAGAGGAATCGATCCCAACTCATTTGACGGACGCGGAAACTATTCCATGGGCGTCAAGGAACAGCTTATCTTCCCTGAGATCGAGTATGATAAAATTGACAAGGTCCGCGGCATGGATATAATTTTTGTCACGACCGCAAATACCGACGAGGAAGCCCGCGAACTTCTGGCTCTTATGGGCGCCCCGTTCGCGAAGTAAGGAGCGTAAACATGGCTAAGACATCTATGAAGATAAAGCAGGCAAGACCTGCAAAGTTTTCGACCAGAGAGTACACAAGGTGTAAGATCTGCGGTCGCCCCCATGCTTATCTCCGCAAGTACGGTGTCTGCCGCATTTGCTTCAGAGAGCTTGCCTACAAAGGCGAGATCCCGGGAGTAAAGAAGGCAAGCTGGTAAGCAGCAATACGTAAAGGAGGTTGACGGTATGCAAATCACCGATACAATAGCCGATATGCTTACGAGAATCCGTAATGCAAGCTCGGCAAAGCATGATTCGGTCGATGTTCCTGCATCCAATGTAAAGAAGGCAATCGCACAGATCCTTCTTGATGAGGGCTACATCGCCGGCTTTACCGTTGTTGATGACGGTAAGCAGGGAACCATTAAGATCACTCTTAAGTACGGTCCCAACAAATCGCAGATCATAACCGGACTCCGCAGAGTATCCAAACCGGGACTGCGTATTTACAGCAATGTTGAGGATATGCCGAAGGTCATGAAGGGCCTCGGAATAGCTATCCTCTCAACATCAAAAGGTATAATGACCGATAAGCAGGCACGCCGCGAGAATGTCGGCGGCGAAGTCCTCGCTTTCATCTGGTAAGGGGAGGTGCAGTAAATGTCACGAATAGGCAGAAAGCCAGTCGAGATACCGGCAGGCGTAGAAGTTAAGACCGATGGACATACTGTCACCGTTAAGGGACCGAAAGGTTCTCTTACCGAAACCTTTAACAGCAGGATGACGGTCAAGGTCGAAGGCAGCGAGATTCTCGTTACCCGCCCGACCGACGATAAGGATGACCGTGCTCTGCACGGACTTACCCGTACACTCGTTCACAACATGGTCATTGGTGTTACCGAAGGCTACAAGAAGGAACTTGAGGTCAACGGTGTCGGCTACCGTGCTCAGAAGCAGGGTAAGAACCTCGTTATGAACCTCGGATTTTCTCATCAGGTCATCGTACCTGAGGTGGACGGCATTACAATAGATGTTCCCAACCCGAACCTTGTTGTAATAAGCGGTCCCGATAAGCAGCAGGTCGGTCAGTTTGCGGCAGAAGTCCGCGAGAAGCGTCCGCCGGAGCCTTACAAGGGCAAGGGTATCAAGTACGCTTACGAGCATATCCGCCGTAAAGAAGGTAAGGCCGGTAAGGGCGCTAAAAAGTAATAAAGGAGAGAAAATCAAATGGTTACAAAGCCTGATTCAAATAAGGCTCGTCTTAAAAGACACGCTCGTGTCCGCGGTAAGATCAGCGGTACTGCCGAGTGTCCGCGCCTTAATGTTTTCCGCTCCCGCAGCAATATTTACGCCCAGCTTATTGACGACGTTAACGGTGTGACCCTCGCAGCCGCATCTTCAGTCGAGAAGGACTTTGGCGAGAGCAAAGGTAATAAGGAAGAGGCCCGCAAGGTCGGTGAGATGATCGCCAAGCGCGCTGCCGAAAAGGGTATTGAAGTCTGCGTGTTCGACCGCGGCGGTTATATCTATCACGGCCGTGTCAAAGAGCTGGCCGAAGGAGCCCGTGAGGGCGGCCTCAAGTTCTAAAGAAGGAGGAAAACACTTTTGGCTACTATTATTGACGCATCAACAATGGATCTTAAAGAAAGAGTCGTTGCCATAAACAGAGTATCAAAGACCGTCAAGGGCGGACGCATTATGAAGTTCGCTGCACTTGTAGTTGTCGGCGACGGTAACGGCACTGTAGGCTTCGGTGTAGGCAAGGCCGGCGAAGTTCCGGACGCTATCCGCAAGGGCATCGAAGATGCTAAAAAGAACCTTATTAAAGTGTCACTGAAAGGCACAACGATTCCTCATGAAACTATCGGTTCGTTCGGAGCCGGCAGAGTTCTTATGAAGCCTGCCGCACCCGGTACCGGAGTTATAGCGGGCGGCGCTGTCCGTGCTGTCGTCGAGACCGTCGGCATTTCGGATATCCGTACCAAGGCTCTCCGCACCAACAACCCCTACAACGTTGTCAGAGCGACCATCGCAGGTCTTCAGTCTCTGCGTACCGCTGAAGAGGTTGCTGCCATCCGCGGAAAGACCGTTAAAGAAATTTTAGGTTAAGGAGGAGCAGCAAATGGCTACTAAGAAAGAGGCTGCAAGCCTTAACGTAAAGCTGGTCAAGAGCCTCATCGCCCTTAAGGACGATCAGATCGCGACCGCACATGCCCTTGGACTTCGCAAGATCGGTGATTCGACTGTACAGCCGAACAACGCTGCGACAATGGGCAAGATCAGAAAGATTATCCACCTCGTCGAGGTAACTGAAGGCTAAGCTAAGGAGGTGCGAACTTATGAAAATTCATGAACTTGGAGCCGTCGCAGGTTCCGTAAGGGATGTTAAGCGTATCGGCAGAGGTCATGGTTCCGGCAACGGTAAGACTGCCGGTAAGGGCCACAAGGGTCAAAAAGCCCGTGCAGGCCGCGGACAGAGATTCGGATTTGAAGGCGGTCAGATGCCGCTGCAGAGACGTATCCCTAAGAGAGGCTTTAACAACATATTCGCAAACGAATTTGCTGCTGTTAACGTCTCGGCTCTGAACGCTTTTGAGGACGGCGCCGTTGTTGACGCAGCTGCTCTCATCGAGAAGGGCATTATCAAGAAAGAGTACGACGGAGTTAAGGTTCTCGGATCCGGCGAACTCACAAAGAAACTCACTGTTAAGGCTGCCAATTTCTCTGCTGCCGCAAAGGAGAAGATAACCGCGGCAGGAGGAAAGTACGAGGTACTTTAATATGATAGAGACACTTAAGAATGCATGGAAGATCAAAGATCTCCGCAGAAAGATTCTTTTTACTCTATTTATTATAGTTATCTTTCGTGTCGGCATGGCGATACCTGTACCTTTTATAGATCAGGCAAAGCTTATTGCCGATGCCGGCAATAATGAATTTTTGGGCGCGTTTTCGCTCCTTTCGGGCGGTGGATTCGAGTACGGTGCCATATTCGCCATGGGCGTTACCCCGTACATCAACTCATCCATTATCCTGCAGCTTTTGTGTGTTGCAATTCCGGCACTTGAAAGGCTGTCCAAAGAGGGCGAAGAAGGCAGGAAGAAGATCGCACAGATCACAAGATATACGACCATTATTCTCGGTCTTATACAGGGTTTTGCGTACTTCATCTACCTTTCAAGAGGCGGTTATCTGACCGTTTCAAGTACCGGAGCTAAGGTATTTGCCGGCTTTGTAACGGTAATCTGCCTTACCGCAGGTTCCGCACTTGTCATGTGGCTCGGTGAGCAGATCGACGATCGCGGAATAGGCAACGGTATTTCAATGCTGCTCTTTGCAGGAATCATTTCCCGCGGACCGGCAGCTGCCGATGCAATCAAGTCTTATTGGAAACTCGGTTACAAATTTGCTTGCATTGCAATAGTTATCGTGTTCCTTATTGTTATTGCCTTCATTGTATGGATGTCTGACGCCGAGCGCAGAATACCCATACAGTATGCAAAACGTGTTGTCGGTCGTAAGATGTACGGCGGCAACAATACCCATCTTCCGATCAAGGTCAATATGTCGGGCGTTATGCCTATCATATTCGCCAGCTCGATACTGATGCTTCCTACCATGATAGTATCGTTTATGAACGATACCACAAGCACATGGTACAAGATATTCAATCTGTTCAGCACTCGCGGAGCATTCTATGCGGCACTGTATTTTGCCCTTATAATCGCATTCGCATATTTCTATGTGCAGATACAGTACAATCCTGTCGAAATGGCAAATGACCTCAGAAAGAACAGCGGCTCGATACCCGGCATCAGACCCGGAAAACCGACCTCTGACTTTATTAAGAAGGTTCTTTCGAGAATAACACTCATAGGCGCTCTGCTCCTCAGTGTTATCGCTGTAGGACCGATCATCTTCTCTATAATCAAGCCGGAGTTCTCCGGTCTCTCGATAGGCGGTACCTCTATAATAATTATAGTCGGTGTTGCACTTGAGACGGTTACAAACCTTGAGTCACAGATGATGATGCGTCACTACAAGGGCTTCCTTGACTGATCGGGAGGGCATTTATGAAATTAATACTCCTCGGCGCCCCCGGCGCCGGTAAAGGTACGCAGGCTGAGCTTATATGCTCACGCCTTGCGATACCCACCATCTCAACCGGAAATATCATCCGCGAGGCAATGAAGAACGGCACCGAAATGGGCCTCAAAGCCAAGGCTGCCGTCGAGGCAGGCAAGCTCGTTTCCGACGATGTCGTCATCGGGATAATAAAGGATCGTCTTAAAATGGACGATTGCAAAAACGGATTTATCCTTGACGGCTTTCCGAGAACCATACCTCAGGCAGAGGCACTGGATAAGCTCGGAGTCGATATCGACTGTGTGCTTGACATCGATGTCAGTGACGAAGCGATAGCTGCGAGACTCGGCGGACGCCGCGTCTGCCCAAACTGCGGTTCAAGCTATCACACCGATTACAAGAAGCCCTCCAAAGACGGCATTTGCAATCAGTGCGGTACGGAACTGATACAGCGCAAAGATGATTCACCCGAGACCGTTCTTGAAAGACTGGCTGTTTATCATGAACAGACCGAGCCGCTCAAGGATTACTACCGCAAGGCAGGTAAGCTTAAATCGGTTAAGGGTCAGGAAAAGGTTGAGGACACGACTCGCCTTGTTTTCGAGGCTCTTGGTATCTGACATGATAGTGCTCAAGACAGCCAGGGAACTTGGCATAATGAAAGAGGCCTGCGTTATTTCAGCCCAGGCACTCAAACTCGTAGGTTCGGCGGTCGAACCGGGTGTTTCCACCTGGGAGCTTGACCAGATAGCTGAAAAGTTCATTTTGAGCAAGGGTGCGAAGCCAAACTTTAAAGGACTTTACGGCTATCCGGCGACCGCATGTATATCTGTTAACAACGAGGTTATTCACGGCATTCCTGCAAAAGACCGCGTCCTTAAAAGCGGCGATATCGTAAGCGTCGATCTTGGAGCGGAATACGAGGGATTTAACGGTGACAATGCTGCGACTTTTGCCTGCGGAGACGTATCCGATGAGGCAAAGCGGCTGATGGACACAACGCGCGAGAGCCTTTACGAGGGCATCAAGCACGCCTGTCCAGGCGGCAGAGTCGGCGATATATCCGCTGCGGTGCAGAAGTATGTCGAGTCTCGCGGCTACTCTGTGGTGCGTGATTATGTAGGTCACGGAGTAGGTACGAGTCTGCATGAAGCCCCGGAAGTACCCAATTTTGGAGTATCCGGAAGGGGAGTTCGTCTCGTCCCCGGTATGACAATAGCAATAGAGCCGATGGTAAACGCCGGTTCATATGATGTTAAGGTTATGCCGGACGGTTGGACTGTACTGACTAAAGACGGTTCACTTTCAGCTCATTTTGAGCATACCATTGCCATAACGGCTGATGGACCCCGGATCATGACTATTGCATGATAATGGAGGTAAGTGTATGCCGCCCGAAAGAGGTACCGTTGTCTGCTCCGGTGCAGGCAGAGACAAGGGAAAATATATGGTGGTGCTGTCAGCGGATGAGGACTTTGTCCTTCTGTCTGACGGAAAGGAACGCCCACTTGAGCGTCCCAAAAGAAAAAACATCAAACACATTTTTCCGACTACGGTCTGTCTTACCGAAGAAATGATGAAAACCAACAGATCGCTGAAGCATGCTTTGCGTGATATAAGGCGAGAACTTTAAGTCAAGGGGAGAGATTTGAATGTCCAAAGAGGATATGATAGAACTGGAAGGCGTCGTAGTTGAGGCTATGCCCAACGCGATGTTTAAGGTCGAGATACAGGGAGGACATGTGATACTTGCTCACATTTCAGGCAAGCTGCGTATGAACTTCATCCGCATACTGCCCGGTGACAAGGTCACGGTTGAAATGTCGCCCTACGACCTTACAAGAGGACGAATTACCTGGCGCTCCAAGTAAGCCGGGTAACGAATTGGAGGTAACAAAAGATGAAAGTCAGACCTTCTGTCAAGAAAATTTGCGACAAATGCAAGATAATCAAGCGCAAGGGAAAAGTCATGGTCATCTGTGAAAATCCCAAGCACAAGCAGCGCCAGGGTTGACCTGCGCTACCCAATGAATGAGAGGTGCATTGATAAATGGCGCGTATAGCCGGTGTTGACCTTCCGAACAGCAAGCGAGTTGAGATAGGACTCACTTATATCTTCGGTATCGGTCTTACAACATCCAAGCAGATCCTTGCCGCAACCGGTATCAATCCGGACACCCGTGTAAAGGATCTTACTGAAGACGATATTTCCAAACTGCGTGAATACATCGACCACAATCTCCAGGTCGAAGGTGACCGCCGTCGTGCAATAGCCTTTGATATCAAGAGACTTGTCGAGATCGGCAGCTACCGCGGTTCACGTCACAAGAAGGGCCTCCCTGTAAGAGGACAGCGTTCAAAGACAAACGCGCGTACCCGCAAGGGACCCAAGAAGACAATCGCTAACAAGAAGAAGTAAGCGGAGGGAAGTAAAATATGGCTACAACCAAAGCAACAGCAACCCGCAGACGCCGCGAGAAAAAGAACATTGAGCGTGGCGCTGCCCATATTCAGTCGACCTTCAACAACACGATAGTCACCATAACCGATACTCAGGGAAATGCTCTTTCATGGGCATCTGCCGGTGAGCTCGGATTCCGCGGATCGAGAAAATCGACTCCGTTTGCTGCTCAGAGCGCAGCGGAGACCGCCGCAAAGGCAGCCATGGAACATGGCTTGAAGTCAGTTGAAGTTTACGTCAAGGGTCCGGGAGCCGGACGTGAAGCCGCTATCCGCGCACTTCAGTCCGCCGGTCTGGAAGTAAGTCTTATCAAAGACGTTACTCCTATTCCGCACAATGGCTGCCGTCCTCCTAAGAGAAGACGTGTCTAATTACATGGAGGTGTAACAGATGGCTAGATATACCGGTCCGGTATGCAGACTGTGTCGCCGCGAGGGTCAGAAACTGTTCCTCAAGGGCGAACGCTGCTACTCAGAAAAGTGCTCCGTAGGCCGCAGAGCTTATGCACCCGGCCAGCACGGACAGGGACGCAAAAAGACTTCCGAATACGGAATGCAGCTCCGCGCAAAGCAGAGAGCAAGACGTTACTACGGCGTCAACGAGGTTCAGTTCCATCATTATTTTGAGATGGCTGAGCGCAAGGTCGGCGTTACAGGTGAAAACCTGCTCAGAATTCTCGAGAGCAGACTTGATAACGTTGTTTACAGAGCCGGCTTTGCATCTTCGCGTGCAGAAGCAAGACAGCTTGTCGGTCACGGTCATTTCACCGTTAACGGCATAAGAGTAGATGTCGCATCATACCTTCTCAAGGCAGGAGATGTTATCTCCGTAGCAGAGGGAAGCCGTTCAAGCGAGAAGATAAAGGCTGTTATGGAGGCTAATGCCGGACGTCCTGCTCCGCAGTGGCTCAATGTCAACAGAGACGCATTTACCGTTTCCGTTGTCAATCTGCCCGAGCGTGACGCTATTGACGCTCCGATCGAAGAGCAGCTCATCGTCGAGTTCTATTCAAAATAATTCACCGGGGAATGCGGACAGGAAGCAGTTCGCCTCTTGTCCTGCATATTTGGGTGTGTTTTTTGTAACGGCTGTGATGACTCCCGAGCGGATTTCCGCACAGACCGCCGGGTTTTAAACCATACCACTCATTAGTGCGGAGAAATGGAGCTTTTATGATCGAAATAGAAAAGCCCAGAATTGAAACACTGGATATGACGCCGGATGGCAGATACGGTAAGTTCACACTTGAGCCGCTTGAGAGCGGATACGGCACAACGATAGGCAACAGCCTTCGCAGAGTGCTGCTCTCGTCGCTTCAGGGTGTTGCTGTTACGTCGGTCAAGATCGACGGTGTGCAGCATGAGTTCTCCACTATCCCGAACGTCAAGGAGGACGTTACCGAGATAATCCTCAACATCAAGGGGCTTACCGCGAAACTTCATTCCGACAGTGTCAAGACCGTCTACATCGAGGCTGAGGGTCCCTGCGAGGTCACCGGCGCATCGATAAAGGCTGACAGTGAAGTTGAGATACTCAATCCGGATATGCACATTGCTACCCTTGATCAGGGGGGCAAGCTCATCATGGAAATAACCATCGATAAGGGCAGAGGCTATGTTCCGGCTGAAAGAAACAAAACGGATCATACACCGATAGGTGTCATACCCGTTGACTCGATCTATACCCCTGTGTTAAAGGCAAAGTACAGCGTAGACAATACGCGTGTAGGTCAGCAGACCGATTTTGACCGCCTGACACTTGAGGTCTGGACCAATGGTACCATAACCGCTAAGGAAGCGGTCTCATGGTCCGCCAAGATCCTCACTGAACATCTCAAACTGTTCATTGATCTGTCAGAGGACGCCTCCAGCAGCGAAATAATGGTCGAAAAAGCCGGAGACGGAAAGGACAAGATCCTTGAGATGACCATTGAAGAACTTGATCTCTCAGTTCGCAGCTTCAACTGTCTGAAGCGCGCAAACATCAATACCGTTGAGGACCTTATCAGCAAAACCGAAGAGGATATGATGAAGGTAAGGAACCTCGGACGCAAGTCGCTTGAGGAAGTCGTTGCAAAATTACATTCGCTCGGCTTCAGCCTGTCAAACGACGACGAATAAAACGCTTTCTCAAAGGAGTGAGTTAAATGCCCGGAACCAGAAAACTCGGTAGAACCAGCGATCACAGAATCGCTATGCTCAGAGCAATGGTAACCTTCCTGCTCGAGAACGGAAAGATCGAGACCACCGTTTACAGAGCCAAGGAAGTCAGCGCTATGGCCGAGAAATACATTACGCTCGCAAAGGACAACAGCCTTGCAAGCAAAAGACAGGCGTTAGCCTTCATCACCAAGGAATCAGTTGTTAAAAAGCTGTATGATGAGATAGCACCGTCCTATGCTGACAAGAACGGCGGATACTGCCGTATCACAAAGACCGGTCCTCGCCGCGGCGACGCAGCCGAGATGGCGATAATCGAGCTCGTAAAGTAAGTAAAGCTATTTTGCATCCTCCGTACCGTTTGGTGCGGAGGATATTTTTATTTTGTAAATTTATTTCAAAGCCCTTGCAGGCTATAGCTTAATGTTATATAATAAAATAGAATTTTTGCAGTCAAAAATAAGCTTATATGCGGCAGCTATCCGGATGACAGGAGGAAATTATGTTTACAAGAGATATTTTCATCGATCTCGGTACAGATAATACTATAGTCGGCATTAAGGGTAAGGGTATTGTTATGCGCGAACCGTCGGTCGTCGCATATGATGTGCGCAGCGACGCGGTCTGTGCCGTCGGCTCGGACGCCAAGGAAATGATAGGCAGAACCCCCGGATCAATAGTTGCCGTCAAGCCTATAAAGGGCGGAGTTATTGCTGACTTCGACGTTACCGAGGCCATGCTTAAAAAATTCATAAAATCGGCGCTGAGAGGTTCGATCTTTTCACGCTCGCGCGTTATGCTCTGCATACCGTCGGGAGTTACCGAGGTTGAAAGCCGCGCTATTTTTGATGCCGCAAGCCATGCGGGAGCATACGAGGTCGATCTTGTTGAGGTTCCGCTTGCCGCGGCTATAGGAGCCGGACTTGATGTTGACGCGTCGTCCGGCAGCATGGTGGTCGATATCGGCGGCGGTACTACCGAGATCGCGGTCATTGCTCTCGGCGATATAGTTACCGCACAGTCAACCAAGACTGCCGGAGACAGCTTTGACGAGGCGATCGTGAATTTTGTAAGGAAAAAGCATAATCTTCTTATAGGCGACAGGACCGCCGAACAGATCAAAATATCCCTTGGCTCCGCCATGGAATACGAGGGCGAGGGTATGATGGAGGTCAAGGGCAGAAACCTTGTAGACGGTTTGCCTAAAAACATCGAGATCACCGCAGCGGATGTCAGGGAAGCACTGGCGGACCAGATATATCAGGTGGTTGATGCCATACGCACGACCTTCGAAAAAACGCCGCCCGAGCTTGCTGCCGATATAATCGACAAGGGGATAGTGCTTACCGGCGGCGGCGCAAGGCTGCGTAACATAGACAAACTTATAACCGCCGAGACGGGCATGAGCGTCCGCGTTGCACCGGATCCGCTTGACTGTGTGGCATTGGGTCTCGGCAAAAGGATAGAAACAAATCTGACATTTGACACATATGTGTTCAAACGCGGAAAGAGATACAGATAAGGTGTCCTATTTTGATAATGGAGGTGATGGACCGTGCGGTTCTTTTTAAGGAGCAGGAGCTTTAAAATATTTGTGGCAGTCATGGCGGCTGTAATAGTGATTTCAACCGTTGTAGCGGTGTTCAGCAGTGTGTCCTCACCGATAAGCAGCCTTATAGGCTCACTGACAACACCGGTGCAAAGCTTCTTTTCAGGGATTTCGGCTAAGATAGACAGCTTTAATAAATCAGTATCCGGCAACCGGGATATTATGGATGAAAACGAAAAGCTGCGCGAGGAAAACGCAAGACTGACCGAAAAACTGTCGCAGTTTGAGCAGACCGAGATTCAGAATGAATACTATGAGCAGTTTTTAGGTATAAAGGAAAAAAATCCGGATATGCTGTTCCAGCCGGCAAACGTCAGTGCGAGGGACAATACCGATCCGTACGGCGGATTTACCATTGATGCAGGACTGCTTGACGGCGTGGCGCTGCACGATCCTGTCATAACGCCGCTCGGTCTCGTAGGATACATCAGCGAGGTTGCACCGACCTATTCCAAGGTCACCACGATACTCAGTCCGAAATTAAAGGCAGGCGGCAGGGACAGCCGGACTGCCGACGACGGCGTGATATCAGGCAGAGCGGATCTTGCTAAAGACAATAAATGCTATTTTTACAATCTCCAGCGCGATTGCTCGGTATCAATAGGCGATACGGTCGTGACGGCTGGCGGCAGTATTTTCCCGGCAGGATTGGTGGTCGGAAATGTGGGCGACATAAAGCAGCAGAGTAAGGATACCTCGCTTTACGCTGTTCTGGAACCGGCAGATGATTTTTCAACGCTTAAAAAGGTAATGATAATAACATATTACTCCGGTCAGGGAATAATCGCGGAGCCGGAGGGCGCAAAATGACTGCACTGAGAATTAAAAAGATAGTTTTTCATTCGGTCTACGCGGTCGTCTGCCTTATCATAATACTTTTGCAGTCAACAGGGCTGCTGCCGCTGAAAATTTCCACCGCGTCCGCAGTGCTTATAATACCGGCAAGCATTTATGCAGGCTTTTATTTCGGCTGGCTGCCGGGCGCTATTTTCGGGTTCGGCTCGGGGATACTGCTTGATGTGTATTCGTCGACTTCGTACTACAACGTTGTGGCGCTGACCGTCTGCGGCTTTGTGTGCGGCGCTTTGATGGATCGTCTTTTCAACCGCAATATAGCCGCCGCATGCGTTCTTAATTTGGCCGTTGCATTTGCATATTTCTTTGCAAAATGGATGCTGCTTTATGCATTTGTCGATCCGGTACCGGGATATATACTTATGAACTATACTCTGCCGTCCGCGGCGTTTACCGCTGCCTGCGGCATCGTGATGTACTTTATAGTTGCGCCGATATTCGGCAGACTGCCTGATATAAGGCGTAAATTCTGATAAATATGTAATCTATGAAAAGGAGGTGACCGTATGAGGGTCAAGAAAAAGCAGAATCCGCGCATAATTGTTATGATATCACTGCTGCTTGCGGTTTTTTTGATATTCGGCTTCCGATCGGCTGACTTTCAGGTGGTCACCGCCGATGAATTTGCAAGCAGGAATGCAGGGCTGAAATCGGTCACGACCGATATCAAAGCCACGCGCGGAGTTATAGTTGACCGATACGGGCGTCCGATAGTTACCAACCGCGACGGTTACAATATAGTTTTCAACAGCGCCTATATGAAAAAGGCGGATTATAACAGTACAATAATAACCATGTGCGAACTGCTGGACAAATACAGCCAGCAATGGAACGATCAGCTTCCTATGGAAGCATCGGCACCGTATGCCTTTACGGATGACGCGTCGGCAGTGTCGCAGCTGCTGTCAAAGCTCGGTCTCAACGACTATGCGACGGCTGAAAACTGCTACAATGAAATGATAAAGAGGTATTCCCTTGAAAGCTGTCCCGACCGGTATAAACGAACGGTAATGGGCGTGCGCTATTCAATGGAACGCGCCGATTTTTCGGTGTCCTACCCTTACACCTTTGCCGAGGATATTTCGGCTGAGCTAATGATGACCATATCGGAGTCATACGGTGATCTTGCAGGTGTCGAGATCGAGGTCGTGACCTACAGGGACTATGCCGACCCGACCCTCGCCGTGCATATGATAGGCTCAATAGGCAAGATAGATCAGAGCGAGTGGCAGACACTGAAGGACAAGGGATACGGGTACAGCGATTATGTCGGAAAAAGCGGAATAGAAAAGGCTTTTGAGGACTATTTAAGAGGCACCGACGGCAAGCTGACCTACTACTTTGACAAGTCTGGCAATGTGGTATATACCGAGGTCACAGAGCAGCCGTCACAGGGCAATACCGTATTCTTAGGACTTGATAAAAAGCTGCAGAAGGTGGCGCAGGACGCGCTTGCGAACAATATAAACGAGCTCAACAGCAAGGGCTCGCATATCACAGGCGGTGCGGTGGTCGTCTCGTCGGTCAAGACCGGTGAGATACTTGCCTCGGCAAACTACCCGTCATATGATCTTGATACCTACTATTCGGATTATCAGTCAATAGCTTCGGCGCCAAACACGCCGCTTTACGACCGCGCGTTCAGGGGACTTTATCCGCCCGGCTCGGCGTACAAGCCGATTGTTGCCGTTGCAGGTCTGCAGGAAAGCATAATAGACCGCTATACAACGATTTTCTGCAAAAAGAAATATACGTTTTATGAAGATTCGCAGCCGAGCTGTATGCATTATCACGGAAACGTAAATGTCATCTCGGCTATATCGCAGTCATGCAACTATTTCTTCTTTGATGTCGGCAGACAGGTAGGAATAACCAAGCTCAACCAGTATTCAAGGAACTTCGGTCTCGGTGAGCTGACCGGCATCGAAACGACCGAATCGAAGGGTATACTTGCCGGTCCAAAATATTCGGCGTCGGTAGGTAAGCCGTGGTACGCCGGACTCACGCTTTCGGCGGCGATAGGTCAGTCGGACAACTCTTTCACTCCGCTCCAGCTTGCCGTGTATACATCAACAATAGCGAACGGTGGAAAAAGACTTAAGGCGACGCTGCTCAACAGCGTAAAATCGGCAACCACCAACGAAGATGTTTACAAGACCGAACCGCAGGTGGTAGCCGAGGTTGGCGCCTCGGAATCGGTCATGAACACGGTCAAGGAAGGTATGCTTTCGGTTACGTCGGAGGGTACCGCGAGGGCGTATTTCGAAAACTACCCGATAGCGGTCGGAGGCAAGACCGGTACTGCGCAGACCACGGGGCTTGACAACAGTGTGCTTATAATATTCGCCCCTTACGATGATCCGGAAATAGCGATATCGATAGTCGTCGAGCACGGCGAGAAGAGCTATTCGACCGGACCGGTCGCAAAAGCGATACTTGATGAGTATTTCTTCGGCTCGACCGAAAAATATACCGAGTCCATGCCGAATACATTGCTCCAATAAACTGAAAAGTCAAGGGGTAAATGCGAAAAAGTTTTGCCCCTCAAATCTGATATAATCCCCATAGAGTAGACACATGAAAAAACAAAAAGTTTTCAAGTCTACACTATGGGGGTTATTTATGTAAAAAAGAAAGTTATAGCAGAGGCCACCGCAAAGCATAGAGCAAAGATACTCGGCGAATACGGCTGTCTCGGTTTTGACTCGTTCGGCCCGTTCAAACTTATCGGCGGAATTGCAAAAGGCCACCCGACAAATGAGGAAATTGACGGTGCGGTAAAATTCTACGAGGATCTATAAACAAAAAAGACGGTGAGGATTCCCTCACCGTCTCACTTTTATTATATGCGATCAAACACACGCACATAATCGACCACGAATTCGTCCGGCAGAACAGCGTGCTCTAAAGCCTCGACTGGTTTGCCTGTCCAAACATCTGCACTTCCTGCAAGTCCGGCATCTGCACTTTCATTGCCGAATATTCGGTTATAGCCGTGACACTCAGTCGTAAGCAGAATAAACTCATCAACATGCGATACCGCGCATCTCGGCGCCATCTGTCTGCTGACAACATTGCCGTCGGCATAAAAAACATAACCTTCTTCGCTCCAATCGACGGCATATGTATGCCAGCCGTCGCTTGTTTCAACATACGGGAAAGCGGCATGACCGTACCAAGTTGAGTCCTTGCCGTAGCCGTTCCATCCGCATCCGCAAATCATGTTTCCTTCTTTAGGTTTGCGGTAACTCTCCATGATATCGACTTCAACCCCGCCGTATTTAGGATCCGGATGGCATCCTATTCCGGGAGCCTGAAGCCAAAAAGCAGCGTGCCAACCGTCATTTTTCGGAATTTTGCAACGACATTCATAATAACCGAATTTATGCATGAATTTAGGCTTTTCATATTTTGCAAAAGGCCAGAAACCTTTATTGTCTTTAGGGCCGTCAAAGGTAAGCGATCCGGTTTGCAATTGAGCCGAAAAATAGTCATCGCCTTTTTTCACCATGGCTATATGCAGATTACTTTCCCCGTCAACATATACTCCTTCATGGGTAAAAGTCGGAGATTTTTTTCCCCAGAAATAATCTCTGAATCCCCATTTTGTTTCGTCGAGTTTATTGCCGTCAAATTCATCGTTCCAGACCATTTTCCAGTTGCTGTGCTCAGGCAAAAAAGTGGAAACATGATTTTCTACCTTGTATTCAGTCATGATCCGATCCCCTTTTTATAAATAATCTGATTTCATCCTTTATAACACATTAATTTTGAGAAGTCAATACTAAAACCGTGTTCTGAAAAATATAAAAATTTTTACAATAAGTGCTAAAAGGTCGCTTTGACCTTTCGCACTTATTGTAAAAATTTTTAATTGCTCCAATAAACTTGATTTCTGCTTTACAAGATACATTTGTTGTGATAATATGTAAAAAGAGGCATTTTAATAAACGTCAAAAACGAAAAAGACCGGGAGGACCTTAAAATGGGTAAGGTTATAGTGCTGATCTCATCCAAGGGCGGCAGCGGAAAATCGACCGTCGCCGTGGGGCTGGCATCGGCATTTTCAAGCCTTTCCAAAAGCGTCCTGCTAATAGATGCCGACGAGGGCGCAAGGTGTCTTGACACTATGCTCGGCGTCAGCGAGGATACCTGCTTTGATCTTGGAGACGTTTTGTCCGGCAGGTGTGAGCCGGGCGACGCCGCCATTAATGCTCCGGCTCTTGAGGGCGTAAAGGTCATACCGTCGCCTTTTTCACCCGGGCAGACCGATTTTTCGGCACTTTCAAAGGTCGCTGCTTCGGCTGCTGAAAGCTATGATTATGTGATAATCGACACAAAAGGTCAGCTGCCGGCTGAAAGATTGGCGCTGCTGCCGCATGATGCCTTTTTTGTATCGGTCGTGACACCGGACGACATAGCGGTCAGAAATACAGGGCTTTTGAGCGCAGGACTCTGGCGCGCCGGCATAAAATGCAGGCTGATAATAGACAGGTTCACCCTCAAAAGACCGGACGGAAAGTGCAGCTGCATAGACAATATCATCGACCGCTCGGCAGCAAGACTGCTGGGTATAATACCGGAGGATAAATATTTATCGCGTTTGAATTCCGGTGAATGCCGCAGCGGCAAGGCTGCGCAGGCAATGTACAGAATAGCGGCGAGGATCGACGGAAACGACATCCCGCTGCCCAAAATAAAGAATGTTATATGAGAGGAATGGTAGACAAATGAATATTGCTTTAATAGCACATGACGCCAAGAAGGAACTGATGGTGCAGTTCTGTATCGCCTACTGCGGGATACTGAGCCGCCATACCATTCTTGCAACAGGAACGACCGGCAAGCTGGTCGCAGAGGCGACCGGACTTGAGATAATAAAATTTTTGAGCGGTGAGCAGGGCGGTGCCCAGCAGATCGCCTCGAGGATAGGATGCGACGAGATAGACCTCGTGCTGATATTCAGAGATCCTCTTAATCCCAAGCCGAATGAGCCGGACGAGAACTCAATACTCCGTCTTTGTGATGTGCACAACATACCGGTTGCGACCAATATCGCAACGGCTGAAATGCTCATTCACGGACTTGAGCGCGGCGACCTTGACTGGAGACAGATTGTCCGCAATTCATAAATTCGAAACGGGGATTTTTAAATGGCAAAATTCAGTACAGCCGTCAAGGGAACAGCCGATGTGCTGCCCTCTGACAGCTATAAATGGCAGTATGCGGAAGGAAAAATGCTTGACACTGCGCGCCTTTTCGGCTTTGGCGAGATAAGGGTGCCGGTGTTTGAATATACCGAAGTGTTCACAAAAAACGTCGGTGAAACGACAGATGTCGTTCAGAAGGAAATGTACACATTTACCGATAAGGGCGAACGCTCGCTTACTTTGCGTCCGGAGTTTACTTCGGGCGTTGTTCGCTCTGTTATAGAGCACGGACTTATAAACGGTGCGCTGCCGGTAAAGGTCTGCTATGTCGGTGGCTGCTACAGGTATGAAAAACCGCAGGCTGGCAGAATGAGAGAATTTCATCAGTTTGGCGCCGAAATGTTCGGTGCGGCAGACCCGTCGGCAGACGCTGAAATGATCCTGATGGCTGACGCGGTGCTCAAAAACCTCGGCATAGAAAAGCTGTCACTCGAGATAAATTCAATAGGCTGCCCTACCTGCCGTAAGCAGTACCACGAAGCTCTCAAAAGTTATTTTGAGAGCAGGAAGGACGAGCTTTGCGACACCTGCAAAGAGCGTCTTGACCGCAATCCCATGCGTATACTTGACTGCAAATCTCCGGTATGCAAGGAGATAGCCGCTTCGGCACCGGTAGTGCTCGACTACCTCTGTGACGAGTGCCGCACGCATTTTGAAGGTGTCAAACGCCACCTTGACGCAGTGGGACTTGATTACACGGTCAATCCGAAAATAGTAAGAGGACTTGATTACTACACCAAGACGGTGTTTGAATTCATATCGGGCGATATCGGTGCACAGGCGACCGTATGCGGAGGCGGAAGATATGACGGGCTCGTATCCCAGATGGGCGGACCGCAGATGCCGTCGCTCGGCTTTGCAATGGGTGTTGAAAGGCTGCTTATGGTAATGGAAAATCAGGGCGTCGATATGCCGGAGCCTGCCGTGCCCGATGTTTATATCGGGACCATGGGTGAAAACGCGCGGATAGAAGCGACAAAGATCTGTACTGCGCTGCGTGATGAAGGCTTTTCCGCAGTGACCGACGTCACAGGACGCTCGGTCAAGGCACAGATGAAGTATGCCGACAAGGTCGGGGCGAATTTCAGCACCGTGCTTGGTGACGACGAGCTGCAAAACGGCAGATGCGTTCTCAAAAACATGCAGACCGGCGAGCAGATCGAAGTCAGCTTCCCGGACGGTATAGTGACCGCTATGTACGACAGCCACATTGACAGTGTCCTCGGCGGTATGGAGGACTCGGTCGAGGATGTGGAGACCGTACTCGAAATATTAAAAGACAAATAATCACTTTGGGGTGCGTTATGACTGATAACGAATTTCTTGAGGAACAGCCGGCGGCGGACTCAAGATCAACATCACCAACGTTCTTTCGAGAACCTACGGACTGTCAAAGATACGCCTGCTTTCAATTCCGGTGTCCGCTCTGGTGTTTCTTTATCTGAACTGGATAGTACCAAAAACATCAAACACCGAGAACCTGCTGGTTCTGCACAAAATATTCTTAGGCACGCCGTGGCTTGAGTATCTGCGCGATACGTTTGGCTCATCCTCGATAAATAACTGGCTGGATATAATACTTCTGTCACTGGTAGGGATAGTAATGCTGCTGATGATATACGTCCTGCCGGCACTCTTTACATATTTCTTTATATCCAACTTCTCGGACGATTTCAACAAACGGTTTGACTGGATAGGCATCAAGCGCACCTTCAAACAGATACTGCTGACCTTGAGAAAGGGCTCGTTTGATCAGTACAAAAACGACCGTAAGCTGTTCGTCAAACGAAAGGTGTCAAAGATCGTGATAAATGCCGTCTTTGCAGCCCTCATTGTAGGACTTGTCATTGCACTTTCTTAATAACCGCATAAAACTAAAGCGCCCACCTTGAAAGGTGGGCGCTTTCCGCATATTTACCGATAGGAGACAGTAAATAGAATACGGCTGTAAGGTTTACACTCTGAAAATAAGGTCGCCGTAGCACGGTACCGGCCAGTATTCCTCAGAGGTGATCTTTTCGGCTTCGTCGACCGCTGCACGCAGCTCCTCCATGGCAGGGATGACCTCTCCGTGGAAGGCGTCAGCCTGCTCCTTGCCTGAAAGCGCGGAGGCTTTTTTGTCGGCAGTCTCAAGCTTTGATACGATCTTACTCATATCAGAGCCCAACTCGGACAGGCGCTTTATGACCTCTACCTCGCTGTCGCAGGGGATAGAGTCACATACAGCCTTTTTGGCAAGCACGGTGCCCGAAAGTTCGGAGGTGTATGCCGATACGGCAGGAATATAATCCTTTCTGACCATGTCTATAGCGGTCAGAGCCTCAATATTTATGGTCTTTGAATAGTTCTCAAGCTGGATCTCATATCTTGAGTCTATCTCAGCCTCGGTGTAAACCTTGTGCTTCACAAAAACATCAACGTTTGCAGGCTTTATCATCTCGGGCAAAGCGTCTACGGTCGAGCGGAGATTGAGCAGACCTCTCTTTGCGGCCTCAGCCTTCCATTCATCCGAATAACCGTTGCCGTTGAAGATTATGCGCTTGTGCTCTTTGATGGTCTTTTTGACAAGCGCACCGACAGCTGCGGTGAAGTCATCAGACTTTTCAAGCTCGTCTGCAAAGACGCGAAGCTCTTCGGCGACTATAGTGTTAAGCACTATGTTGGGGTCGGCTACCGACGCGGTGGAGCCGAGCATACGGAACTCAAACTTGTTTCCGGTAAATGCAAACGGTGAGGTGCGGTTGCGGTCGGTGTTGTCCTTCGGAAATGCCGGAAGCACATCTACGCCGAGCTTCATCTTGGTAGCTTTGGAGTCCTCATATGCAGTGCCGCTCTCAATGGCGTCGAGAATAGCCTCAAGCTCGTCGCCGAGGAATATTGAAACTATGGCAGGCGGTGCTTCGTTGGCGCCTAGACGGTGATCGTTGGCGGCGGATGCGACCGACACCCTCATAAGTCCCTGATACTCGTCAACAGCCTTGATGACTGCGGCAAGGAAAAGCAGGAACTGTGCGTTTTCGGACGGTGTCTTGCCGGGATCAAGCAGGTTCAGTCCTGTATCGGTGGACATGGACCAGTTGTTGTGCTTGCCGCTTCCGTTTACACCGGCAAAGGGCTTCTCATGGAGCAGGCAGACAAGACCGTGGCGCAGCGCGACCTTTTTCATTATTTCCATGGTCAGCTGGTTGTGATCGGTTGCTATGTTGGTTGTTGTGAATATAGGGGCAAGCTCGTGCTGTGCAGGAGCCACCTCGTTGTGCTCGGTCTTGGCTAACACTCCGAGCTTCCAAAGCTCCTCGTCAAGATCCTTCATGTATGCGGCTACACGCGGCTTCAAAGCGCCGAAATAATGATCCTCAAGATCCTGACCCTTCGGGGCAGGTGCACCGAACAGGGTGCGTCCGCAGTATATAAGATCCTTGCGCTGATCGTAATATTCCTTGTCTATCAGGAAATACTCCTGTTCCGGTCCTACAGTGGTGGTCACTCTTTTTGCGGTGGTGTTGCCGAACAGCTTTAAGATCCTCATTGCCTGAGTGCTCAGTGCTTCCATAGAGCGCAACAAAGGTGTCTTTTTATCGAGTGCCTCTCCCGTGTATGAGCAAAATGCGGTCGGAATACAAAGTGTGTTGTCCTTTACAAAGGCGCATGAGGTAGGATCCCATGCGGTATATCCTCTCGCCTCGCAGGTGTCGCGCAGTCCGCCCGACGGGAAGGACGACGCGTCAGGCTCGCCCTTTATAAGCTCCTTGCCCGAAAACTCCATTATTACATGACCGTCGTCGGTGGGTGAAATAAAGCTGTCGTGCTTTTCGGCGGTGATGCCGGTCATGGGCTGGAACCAGTGGGTAAAATGCGTGGCTCCGCGCTCAATAGCCCAATCCTTCATTGCGTTTGCAATGGTGTTTGCAAGCGCGCTGTCAAGCGGTTTTCCGTCGTGTATAGTTTTCTTCAGCGCCTTGTACGCTTCCTTCGGCAGCTTCTCACGCATCACCGATTCGTTGAAAACGTTGCTTCCGAATATCTCTGTGATCTTCATACTATTCATCCTCCTATAAATGAAGTGGTTCAAAAACAAAACGACACTACGGTCCGAGTCTTGCTCATACCGCAGCGCCGTTGCTGTCTATGGGCAAAATTATAGCACTATGAGCCCAAATGTCAATACCCAATTTTAAAAACCTTATAAAATTCGCAAAAGACTTAAAATTTGTTAATTATGTTAGGCTGACACTTAATTAAGTTAAGTTTTTACCTTAAAAAATAATATTGAAACTTAATTTTATTAAGTGCGAGTCCTACGATATATTAATGTATAATGCTATATACTTTAAATAATTAAAAAAATATCGCAAGACGGAAAAATTCCTTGACAAGGCAAATTTGCAGGCGTAAAATGATGGCAACAAACAAAGAGGTTTGTCGAAAGGCTTTTTGTGCCCTTTCGGCGGCCTCTTTTTTTATATGCATCTGGAGGAATGAAAATGCTTAAAGAGGGCGAGATCAGAATACCTTCGGGATGTGCCATATCGGGCATATTCGCAAAGGACGGCAGCAAAATCAACGGCAGCCGGATAATAAAGTCAATGGTGCCGATGCATGACCGCTCAAACGGACTGGGCGGCGGCTTTGCCGGATACGGGATATATCCGCAGTATGCGGACTATTATGCGCTGCATATTTTTTACGACAACAAAAAAGCCAAGATCGAGTGCGAGGAATTTTTGGACCGGCATTTTGAGATCGCCAGCCCCTCCGAGCTGCCGACCAGAAAGACCCACGATATACTCAATGAGCCGATAATATGGCGTTATTTCGTAAAGCCGAACTTTACAAGGCTTGTATCGAGCCACCTTGACGAAAAGGAATACGTTGCGCGCTGCGTTATAAAGATCAATACCGTGATAAACGGAGCATACGTCTTTTCAAGCGGCAAGAACATGGGAGTGTTCAAGGCGGTGGGATTTCCCGAGGACGTCGGGGAATTCTATAGACTTGAGGAATACGACGGCTACTGCTGGACGGCGCACGGAAGATATCCGACCAATACGCCGGGCTGGTGGGGCGGAGCGCACCCATTTTCGATGCTTGATATGTCGGTCGTCCACAACGGCGAGATAAGCTCATACGATGCAAACCGCCGCTATATAGAGATGTTCGGCTATAAATGTACGCTGCTGACCGATACCGAGGTAATAGCATATATACTCGACTTCCTTATAAGGAAAAAGGGCTTTTCGTATGAGGAGGCTGCTGATATAATCGCGGCGCCGTTCTGGGACGATATCGACAATATGGAGCCTGCCGAAAGGGAAAGGTTTCTATACCTCCGCGACACCTTCGCAAGCCTGCTCATCACCGGACCGTTTTCAATACTTGTCGGCTTCAACGGAGGAATAATGGCACTCAATGACCGTCTTAAGCTGCGTTCGATGGTAATAGGTGAAAAGGGCGAGATGGTCTATTTTGCAAGTGAGGAATGTGCGATAAGAACGATAGAACCGGAGCTTGACCGCATATGGTCCCCGAAGGGCGGAGAAGCGGTCGTTGTAAGACTGAACGAGGGAGGTGACCGGTAATGGCTGTGAACTATATATACCCGGAATTTGAGATAGTAAGAGATGCCGACAAATGTATCGGATGCCGCGTATGCGAGCGGCAGTGCTCCAATAACGTACATAGATACGATGCCGGTCTTGACAAAATGTTTTCCGACAGCAAGTCATGCGTCGCCTGTCACCGCTGCGTTTCGCTGTGTCCTACAAGGGCACTCAAGGTCGTGAAGTCTGATAACACCTTCAGAGAAAACGCCAACTGGTCAAAGCAGCTCATAGAGGAGGTCTACCGTCAGGCATCGACCGGCGGTGTGCTGCTCTCGTCAATGGGCAACCCCAATCCGCTGCCGGTCTACTGGGACAGGATACTTATTAATGCCTCACAGGTCACCAACCCGTCCATAGATCCGCTCAGAGAGCCAATGGAAACAAGAACCTTCCTCGGCGCAAAGCCGTCGGAAATAAGGCGTGACAAGGACGGAAAGCTGATAACAAAGCTGCCGCCGAGGCTTGAGCTCAGCACTCCCATAATGTTTTCAGCCATGTCTTACGGTTCAATAAGCTACAACGCCCACGAAAGCCTTGCCCGTGCGGCAAGCGAGCTTGGGATATATTACAACACCGGTGAGGGCGGACTGCATGAGGATTTTTACGCCTACGGTCCGAACACCATAGTGCAGGTCGCGTCGGGACGCTTCGGCGTTCATAAGGATTACCTTGAGGCAGGCGCCGCGGTCGAGATAAAAATGGGTCAGGGCGCAAAGCCGGGTATCGGCGGTCATCTGCCCGGTACCAAGATAGTTGGAGACGTATCGCGCACCCGTATGATACCGGAGGGCTCGGACGCGATCTCGCCGGCACCGCACCACGATATTTATTCCATTGAGGATCTGCGCCAGCTGGTGTTTTCGCTGAAAGAGGCTACGGAATATAAAAAGCCGATCATCGTTAAGATCGCCGCAGTTCACAATGTCGCGGCAATCGCGAGCGGTATTGCAAGAAGCGGCGCCGATATAATAGCAATAGACGGCTTCCGCGGCGGCACCGGAGCGGCGCCCACAAGAATAAGGGACAATGTGGGTATCCCGATAGAGCTTGCCCTTGCAAGCGTCGACAGCAGACTGCGCGACGAAGGTATAAGGAACAATGTGTCGGTGGTGGTCGCCGGCTCTATAAGGAGCAGCGCTGATGTCGTAAAGGCTATCGCGCTCGGCGCGGACGCCTGTTACATCGGAACGGCGGCACTGCTGTCATTGGGATGCCATCTCTGCCGCACCTGCCAGACCGGCAAATGCAACTGGGGCATAGCCACACAGCGGCCCGACCTTGTAAAGCGCCTCAATCCCGATATCGGCTACAAGAGACTTGTCAACCTCGTCGAGGCATGGACGCATGAGATAAAGGAAATGATGGGCGGCATGGGTATTAACTCGCTCGAATCCCTGCGCGGCAACCGTCTCATGCTGCGCGGTGTGGGACTGAGCGACAAAGAGCTTGAAATACTCGGCATAAAGCATGCCGGCGAATGAGGGTGCTGACAGTGAAAAGAGTATATGTAAACGAAAAATGGTGCCTTGGATGTCACCTTTGCGAATATAACTGTGAATTCAGCAATTCGGGGCTTGACAGTATGACAAAGCTGAAGGGAGTCAGGATAAATCCGAGGGTAAGAGTTGAGGACGACGCGGCGCACGATATACATTTTGCCGTCAGCTGCCGCCATTGCGACGATCCGCTATGTATGAAAGGATGCATAGCCGGAGCCATATCAAGGGATGAAACAGGCACCGTTGTGATAGATAAAAATAAATGCGTCGGCTGCTACACCTGTGTTGCCATGTGCCCGTACGGAGCGGTAATGCCGGACAGCGACGGTCACGCGGCGCAGAAGTGCGAACTTTGCACGGCAAACGGCAAAAAGCCGGCGTGCGTAGAAGGATGCCCTAACGGGGCGATAGTATTTGAAGAGAGGTGACAGTATATGGAGTATGTCATAATAGGCAATTCCACCGCGGCGGTCGGCTGCATCGAGGGTATACGCACGGTCGATAAGACCGGCAAAATAACGGTTATATCCGACGAAAAGCACCACGCCTATTCAAGACCGCTGATATCGTATCTGCTGTGCGGAAAAACGACCGAAGACCGCATGAAATACCGACCCGACAGCTTTTACAGTGACAACAATGTCGATACGCTGCTCGGCGAAACGGTTGAAACGATCGATACCCAGAAAAAGCAGGTCGTGACGGTCAGCGGAATACATATAAAATACGACCGGCTTATGGTGGCAACAGGCTCGTCTCCGTTTTTGCCGCCGGCAGAAGGGTATGATGGGGTAGAAAACAAATTCACCTTCATGACACTTGATTCCGCAAAGGCTCTGCGTGACGCCTTGACTCCGGAGTCGAGGGTGCTGGTCGTAGGTGCCGGACTGATAGGTCTTAAATGCGTTGAGGGAATACGGGACTTGTGCGGCAGCATCACGGTCATTGATCTTGCCGACCGCGTGATGCCGTCGGTGCTTGACGGGTACGGCGCAGAGCTTGTGAAAAAGCACATCGAAGCGCACGGCGTTAAGTTCATACTTTCCGACTGCGTCGTGAAGTATGAAAACGGTACAGCCTTTACCAAGGGCGGAAAAGAGATCGGATTTGACGTGCTCGTAACGGCGGTCGGCGTCCGCCCCAATGTGTCGCTTGTAAAAGATGCCGGCGGCAGGGTGGAAAGAGGAATAGTGACCGACGAACGCTGCGCCACAAGCCTAGACGGAATATATGCCGCAGGCGACTGCACCGAGAGCTTTGACGTGTCCTGCGGTGAAAGGCGGATACTTGCCATACTGCCCAACGCCTATATGCAGGGCTTTACGGGCGGTGTGAATATGGCTGGCGGAAACAGCGTGTATAAAGATGCCATTCCGCAGAACGCGATAGGCTTTTTCGGGTATCATATGATAACCGCAGGAAGCGTCGGCAAAGAAGAACGCGTGTATAAAAACGGCGATACATACAAAAAACTTATAACAAAGGACGGCAGACTGATAGGCTTTATAATGATAGGCAATATCGAAAGAGCAGGCATATATACAGGGCTTATAAGAAACAAAACGCCGCTCGATACGATAGATTTTGAACTGATAGCCGAAAAGCCGCAGCTCATGGCGTTTTCGAATGTTGACAGAAAAAAGATGTTAGGCGGTGCGAAGCAATGATCATAAAAGCCGGTAATATGACCTTTTCGGAGCTGAACGGAAAAATACGCGAAAGCGGCGACGACTCCGTTCTTATAGAGGAATGCTGCGGACAGCGGTATATAGCCGCAGGACTTAAAAATGTCTCGGTGACCATTAACGGAACACCGGGCAACGCGCTCGGCGCCTATGCCGACGGCGCCGTCATAACGGTCAACGGCAACGCGCAGGACGCAACCGGCGACACAATGAACGACGGAGAAATAGTGATATACGGCTCGTCCGGTGACGCCACCGGATACGCAATGCGCGGCGGCAGGATATTTGTGCAGAAAAACGCCGGATACAGGGCAGGGATACACATGAAGGCGTATAAGGATAAGCAGCCGAAGCTGGTCATCGGAGGGTCAGCCGGGTGCTTCCTCGGCGAATATCAGGCAGGCGGAACGATAATTGTTTTAGGGTTGGGCTGCGAGAAGGGAAAGGCTCCCGTAGGAAGCTTTTGCGGAACCGGTATGCACGGCGGCAAAATGTTTATAAGAAGCGCTGCAGCGCCGACCGGTCTGCCCGAGCAGGTCAGCTGCCGCGTCGCCTCAGATGGCGACAAGGCTGAAATTAAAGAGCTTGTCGATGAATACTGCCATCATTTCGGCTGTGACGCAAAGGAAATACTGGACTCGAATTTCTATGTCCTTGTCCCCGATACAAACAATCCGTATAAACGCCTTTACACCGCAAACTGATACTGTACATTTTGTGCGTTTTAGTGTATAATCATATTAAAGCACGGCAGCATTGCCGGAAAACCAACCTTTAAGACGGAGGAATAAGATGTTTACGAACGAAGCCGATGTTTTAAGATATGTCGAGGAAAACGACGTGAAATTCATAAGGATGTCCTTTTGCGACATCCACGGAAACGTCAAAAATCTGTCGGTTATAGACAGCGAGCTGGCGACGGCTTTCCGCGACGGCGTGCCTATAAGCGGAGAAGCCATAGACGGCTTTATGGGTGCGGAGGACTCATATCTGCGCTTGTTTCCCGATCCTAAGACTTTGACCGTCATGCCGTGGAGACCGCAGAGGGGAAAGGTCATAAGGCTTTTTTGCGATATTAAAAGGGCTGACGGTTCGCCTTATGAATATGATGTAAGACGTACACTTAAAAATACGGCAAAGAAGCTTGCCGAATACGGCATCGGCTGCTCGGTCGGAATTGAAAGCGAATTCTATCTTTTCGAGACCGACCAAAACGGCGACCCGACCCGTATACCGCAGGACAAAGCAGGATATTTTGATATAGCGCCGCTTGACAAGGGCGAGAATGTAAGGCGTGAGATCTGCCTGTCGCTTGAGGAAATGGGGTTGAAACCGATATCATCCCACCATGAAAAGGGACCGGGACAAAACGAGATAGATTTCAGGCGCCGCAATGCCTTCAAGGCTGCCGAAAACTGCGTGCTGTTCAAATCGACCGTGCAGACCATCGCCGCCTCGAACGGACTTTTTGCTTCGTTTTATCCCAAGCCGCTTGCAGATCATTGCGGAAACGGACTTGCCTTCAAGCTGATGCTGACCAAAGACGGCGTGCAGAATGTGATGGGCGAAAACGGCAGTATCACCGATACCGCCGCGGCATTTGCGGCAGGTATTCTTGACCGCGCGGCAGAGATCACCTGCTTTACAAACCCGTCGGTTGCCTCGTTTGACCGGTTGTCGGGCGACGATGCGCCGTCATACATCGGCTGGTCAAGGGGAAATCACGGGCAGTGCATAAGGCTCACATCATCGTCGGCTGACGCTGCGGATATCGAGGTCCGTTGGCCCGACGCCACCTGTAACCCGTTTTTGGCTTTGACGCTTATTATTGAAGCGGGACTTGAGGGTATAAAGATGTCCAAAACCCTGCCTGTGCCGTTTGATGCCGCAAATGCCGATAATTTTGCGCGGCTGCCACACGACCTTGAAACGGCAATAAGGCTTTCGAAAGAGAGCCAGTTTGTGCGTTCGGCGCTGACAGCCGGACTTGCGGAAAGCTATATTTCCGCTTCACAGCGCGAATGGGAAAGGTTCTCCGCTTACCCTGACAAGGCAGGTTATCTTGATAAAGTGTTCAAGGCTCTCTGACTGCGAGGCGGTGACGTGTGACATACAACGTATTGATAGTGTCCGGCTCGGAAAGAGGCATGGAGGTCATATCGCAGCAGGTCTCGCGCCTTGGCGGTTCGACAGTCACGGTGTGTACAAACGCCGGTGAGTCAAAGCGCCGTTTTGCCGAAAAGGATTATGATATTGTACTTATAAATACACCGCTGACCGATGAATTCGGTACGGATCTTGCGGCTGCTGCCGTGAGAAACACCTCTGCCGGTGTTATTGTGATCGTGAAAAACGACATTTTAGACAGCGTCAGCGCCAAAATGGAAACGATAGGTGCGCTGACCGTCGCAAAACCGTTGTCAAAATCGGTTTTTGACAGCGCGTTCAGGCTTGCAGCCGCGACCAGAATGAGAATATGCCTGTTCAAAAAGGAAAACGACAGGCTGCGGTCAAGGTATGAGGAGCTGCGGCTCGTGTCGCAGGCAAAATGCTGCCTTATAGAATACAGGGACTATACCGAGGAAGAGGCGCATAAATATATAGAAAAGCGCGCGATGGACGAACGCCGCACAAAGCGCGACATAGCGGAGGATGTTATTGAAACATATAAAATAGACTGATGCATCTGCCGCCTTTTTGCAGACTAAAAGCCGCAGACGGGAGGTTTGCGGCTTTTTTGTTTTTCTTGCCGCTATTTTCGACTAATTTTGCGCTTCCTCTTGACAAGCGACCCGGCAAATGTTAATATTTATTCAACATATTGTGAGCCTTTGAGGTAACACAAATAAAACTGGAGGTATTTACTCATGAGCAAATTCTGTGCAAAATGCGGAACTGAGCTGCCCGATGAGGCAGCTGTGTGTTCAAACTGTGGTGCACCCGTAGGCGGACAGGCGACCCAGCCTGAGGTTCAGCCGACTGCCGGGGCTCCCGTACAGCCTAATCCGGCTGCGGCTGTCTTTAGCAACGTTGGTGATACCGTTACCGATACCATTAATAAGGTGAAATCCGACAAAAAGCTGCTCGGTATCGTTGCAGGCGCGGTTGCTGCCCTGCTTGTCGTGATAATAGTGCTTTGCGTTGCTCTTTCGGGCGGCGGTTATAAGTCCGCAATAGATAACTACATAGATGTAGCTATCAGAGGTAAGGTAAATAAGATAGAGAAGCTTGCCCCGAAGGCATACTGGCAGTACCTTGAGGATGAGATGGACGTAGATATCGAGGATATCAAGGATGAATATAAGGACAATTATGACGATATTATGGATAGCCTTGAGGACGAATACGGCAAGAATGTCAAGGTATCGTACAAGGTGACCGATAAGGATGAGCTTTCGGACAAGAAACTCAAGAATATCCAGGAAGGTCTTAAGGACAATTACGATATCCCGAAAAAGAGCGTCACCAAGGGATATAAGGTCGATGTTGACATGACCATAAAGGGCAAGGATGACGAAGATACAAATGAGACCACACTTTACATCGTAAAGATCAAGGGCGATTGGTATGTCTGCTCGCAGAACGGCAAATTTGATCTCAGCTTTTATTAATAAACGAAAAAACACCGTTCCGGAGTATTCCGGAACGGTGGTTTTTTGCTATTTATAATGTATCCTTTGACTGCTCTTTACAGCACACTATATTGAGATTTCCGTTGCGGCAGCGGATACTGTCCAGAAATTCCTTTTTTACGGGATCGTTTTTCAGTGCGACCTGATATTGCAGCTCGTATAAGGTGCCCATACTGACGGTCTTGACCTTTACAAGCGAATGCGAGGTCGTGTATTGTTCAAAAAGATCGTCGAACAGACCGTCATAGTCAAGATTTTCGGGTATCGTTATTTTAAGCAGTCTGTCTTTGCCGGAGGTCTCACCAAAGCCTGTGCGAAGTCCGGGGTCGAACTTCCCCGAAAATGCGGTGCGGTCATATCCAATAAAAACCTTTGGGTGGGTTTTATAAACCTTTTGGAACCACATGTTTTCGTTTTCTATCTGACTGCCTGCGATGATCGGAATAATATCTACAACATTTATGATCAGGCATACCGCGTCTGCCTGATCACATCACAACTGGCTATAATTACAAATAGAAATATCACCGTTTTACATGTAAAATTGTACTCAGATACTGGGGGTACATGAACATGGATATATACGGTTACGTCAGGGTGTCAAGCGCCGATCAGAACGAGGAACGGCAATTGGTTGCCCTGTCAGAGCACAACATTCCGTCTCAAAATATATACATAGACAAGCAGTCGGGCAGGGACTTCGACCGTCCGCAATATAAACTGATGGTGGATAATTTAAGATCGGGAGATCTTCTTTACATACTGAGCATTGACCGGCTGGGACGCAATTACGAGGAAATACAAAGGCAGTGGCGCATACTTACAAAGGATAAGGGAATAGATATCTGCGTGCTCGACATGCCGCTGCTCGACACAAGACAGGGCAAGGACCTTATGGGCACTTTCATTGCCGATCTGGTGCTTCAGATACTGTCGTTTGTCGCGCAAAGCGAGCGTGAGAGCATAAAAAAGCGCCAGCTTGAGGGGATAACGGTCGCCAAGGCAAACGGTGTCCGCTTCGGCAGACCCGAAACAGAGGTACCGGTCAACTTCTCCTTTGTGGCAAGTCAGCACGAAAAAAACGCCATATCAATAAGGGATGCCGCGATACTCTGCGATATGAGCCCATCAACCTTTTACAGGAAATATATGGAATACAAGTCTTTAAAAGGCAAATAAAAAAGTGTTTCAAAAGGTAGACTTTTTGAAACACTTAATTTATTGCTTATTATAGCACAACATTTTCCAGATTGCAACCATTTTGTCCCAAAAAATCGGCTCAATTTCATAAAAATTACTTTATTGAATGGATTTTATGCAATTTAGAGGTCTTTTTCCTTTATAATCCGCTTTGCAGACTACTGTTCCAAAAAGTCTACTTTTTGGAACAGTAAGACGGGCGGTGTGAATATGAGCGACAAAGACGACACAAGGATAGTAAGATTTATCGTAGCGCTTATTGCGGTATTTGTTATACTGAGTCTTATGGCGTTGGTAGGCGTTGCGGTTTATGGGCTTATACATATCGGCTCCGCCGTGTCCGCAACCGTCAGCGGCAATGTCATCACACCCGAAAGCAGCGAGGCGGTATCGGTAACCGAAAAACATACAAAAACATATAACGCCGGAACTTCCGGCACGCGTTTTGGCGACAGCAGGGTGTCTTTGGAGCTTTATGACAAGGCGCCTTCGGTCAACATACCTTTCAGAGCGGAAAACATGCTCCCGGGGGATAGCTATAATAATTTATACAGTGTTGCGGTGTCGTGCCGCAGCACCGTTGTTTTGCGCTTTTCTGCGGATGTAAGGGAGGGCGGCGAAAAGCTGTCAGAGGTGTTGAAGGTTAAAATAACCGAAAACGGTTCAAAACTTTATAACGGAACAATAAAAGACATGCCTGGTGCTCTGGAAACTGCAGTTGTTCCCGATGGCAGCGGCACCGGCACGGCTGATTATACCGTTACGGCATACCTTGATACATCGGTGGGAAATGAGTATCAGAACACAGGTCTTATAGCCGACTTCAAATGGTGGGTCGCAGAGGACGAGCCGCTCGGTCCTGCGCCCGGCACGGGAGACAACTCAAAGGTATTGATCTTTGCAGCGGTCATGCTGCTGTCCGGCGCGGCGCTTGCAGCTGTCACAATTATCCGCCGCAGGGAGGCGCAGCATGAGTAAAAGAAAAGGACTGGGCGCGTTAAGGGGCGGCATAGCAGCAATAATGGTGCTGATACTGTGCCTTTTCGTTACCACTGCGGCTATCCGTTATTCCGTGGCAGCCGTAAGGGACAACACCTTCAAGACGGGCAGTATAAAGATTGATCTCAACGGGGGCAGCCCCGTGATTAGCGAGCATGAATTCCTGTTTGAACCGGGCATGACCGTACAAAAGGATTTTTACATAAAGAACGAAAGTACCTGCGACGTTTATTACAGACTGTATTTTGAGCATGTGTCAGGCGGACTGGCTGATGTGCTGAGAATAACGGTCATGGACGGCGAAAAGCAGATATATAACGGCACGGCTAAGAGCCTTAACAGGGAGGCCATACCGGCTGCTGACGATTATCTCAAAATAGGTGAGCGCCGCAATCTCACCGTGCTGTTCTATTATCCGAAAGAGGCAGGAAACGATACCGGCGACAGCTCGCTGTCCTTCGTATTGTCTGCCGAGGCTGTGCAGATGCTGAATAATCCGGGCATGATTTTCGGATAACGGAGGTGCATTATGAAGGCGCTGAATGTAATAAAGAACATAGCCGCGTGGATTGTAGTCGCTTTTGCGGTATTCATGATGATATTCACCGTCATATCGGTTTCAACCTTTAACCGAGCCGACCGTAGTTTATTTGGCTATAGAGCATTTATCGTCCTGTCCGACTCAATGAGCAAGACCGATTTCGGTGCAGGCGATTTAGTGCTTGTCAAAGAGGTTAATCCTTCCACACTCAAAGAAGGAGACATCATCGCCTATACTTCGCAGAATACATCAAATTACGGCGAAACGGTTACTCATAAGATTCGCAAGCTCACTACCGACGCAAACGGCAATCCGGGCTTTATAACCTACGGAACCACCACAGATACCGATGATGAGACGGTGGTCACATATCCGTATGTGATAGGAAAATATGCGGCGAAGATCACAGGCGTCGGCAAATTCTTTGAATTTTTGAAGTCAACGCCCGGATATATAGTCTGCATACTGACGCCCTTTTTACTGTTGATAGTGGCAGAAGGGATACATTGCATAAGGCTTTTCAAAAGATATAAGTCAGAGCAGCAGGCAGAAATAAACGCCGAGCGCGAAAAGCTGGCTGCCGAAAAGGCGGAAATGCAGAAAATGATGCAGGAGCTGCTCGCGATGAAGTCGCAGCTGAACGGAGCCGGTGAAGCAAAGACGGAAAACGTTGACGGGCAAAAAACACACTGATGTGCGTTTGATATAAACTTTCAAGGAGGAAAAAACAATGAACAAAATCAAAAGCACCAAAAGAGCGTTGATCATGAGTGCTGCAGCAGTTCTTATGAGTATTTCAATGCTCATCGGTACCACATATGCATGGTTCACCGACACCGCATCTACCGGTGTCAACAAGATCGTGTCCGGCAGTCTGAAGGTGGATATTATCGGCGAAGACAGTGATACTCATATCGATACGCTGAACTTCAAAAATGCCGCCGGTGCGGAAGGTGAAGCGCTTCTCTGGGAGCCGGGCTGCCGCTATCTGACCGAAGGCTTCAGAATTGCCAACAAGGGTAACCTGGCTTTGAAGTGGAAAGCACAGGTCAACAAAGGCACTACCGCTGCCAATGAGGGCAATTTTGATCTGTTGGATGTTATTGACTTCTATCTGGTGACAAAGGCAGCCGATGGAACAAAAACAGAAACTGCACTTGACGAGTTCACCGGTAACCTGAAAAAAACCGAAACCAGCGAAGTATATTACATCAAGGGCGTAATGAAAACCACCGCCGGCAATGACTATAAGAATCTGACGCTGGATGGTATTACCATTACCGTTATTGCTACTCAGGATACTGTTGAATATGACAGCTTTGACAACACCTATGATGAGGATGCGACCTATCCAGTGCGGGTCGATGGAATTGTCAAGGTGAATGAAGATACCATTCTGAAAGATAAGCCTGAAGATCATTTTGTGCAGGTCACGATCCCGGCCGGTTCGGTGGAAAATGCGGAAAAGGTCAGTCTGGTAGTGGTGGAAGGCTCTACCACCCCGTCCTCAATCACCGTTGAGACCGGTACGCAGGCACTGACTGCCGAGGTCAAGCTGATTGATCAGGACGGCAACAAGGTTAACGCTGCGAGCGGCAAGTTCTTTACCGTGTCTATGAATATCGGAAAGAACCTGAATGTTGTTGACTTCTATCATAATGAAATAGCGCTTACGAAGGTTGCTGATGTCAACAGCCTGACCGCAAATGACCAGTATTGTTATGACGGCACTACCGGCTATGTGACCTTTACCACCGATGATTTTTCTCCCTTTACCTCGATTGTTTCCGACAGCGCATTTAACGGCGGCGACGGCACAGAGGCACATCCCTATTTGATTGCAACTGGCGAACAGGCTATGCAAATTGAAAAGCTCAAAAAGGGTGCACATTTGAAATTGGTAAAGGATATTACCGTTCCCGACGAGATTTATATGTCGGGTAAAAAATTCTTCTTTGATTTGAACGGTCATACCGTCAAACTGGAATACGCAGAGGGTGTTAAGCCCAATAACGGAAGCGTTTTGTACATCGGTGGTAAAAGCGGAAACCTTACTATAAACGACAGCAGTGCAGCGCAGACCGGTGCGGTTATCGGCTCGAATAAGAGCTATCCCAACAAGGTGACCAGCGCAGTGCGTGCAGGCAACTACGGTAAGCTTACCATCAACGGCGGGCATTTTTACGGCACAAGTGAGGGTACATCCTGTATCTTTGTGTATACAAGTATGTCCTCAGGCTCAAAGGCTACCGTAACAATTAACGGCGGTAAGTTTGAAACGGCGACTCCGTCTAACGGCACATATTTTGTTTTGAATCATCAGGATAACGCGTCTGCGGGCTGCATGATTACAGTCAATGGCGGCTCTTTTAGAAATTACAATCCCGGTGTTACGACTGTTGACCCCGTTAACGCTAAAACGGGCAAAATCGTTCTCGGCGAGGGCTGCACAACCACACAGGACGGCGAGTGGTACGTCGTTTCCAATTAATAGATTTACTTGATTTCCCTGTCTCTCCACCCCCATTGGGGTGGAGGGGCAATCAAAGGGTGTAAGATGTGCTTATGCCTTTTGATTGCTGTGATGTGATCGCTGCAAAGACGGCGTTTACATATATTTTAACAAACAATTATTATTAAAACCAAGGAGGAAAAACAATGAACAAAATTAAAAGCACAAAAAGAGCGTTGATCATGAGTGCTGCGGCAGTTCTTATGAGTATTTCAATGCTCATCGGTACCACATATGCGTGGTTTACCGACACCGCATCTACTGCGGTAAACAAGATCCAATCCGGCAATCTGGATATCGAACTCCAGTATGCGACTGCTTGGAATGCCGAAACCGGTGCACCGACTGCGTGGGATAAGGCCGAGGGTAAAGTCCTCAATTTCAGAACGGCTGACAATCGCACAGACAACATCCTGTGGGAGCCGGGTGCGACCTATCAGTTGCCGGAGCTGCGCATTGTCAATAACGGCAATCTGGCGCTGAAGTATAAAATCGCCATTGCCGGCGCGAAGGATGCGAACCCGAACAACGGTGTGAACGACCTTATGCTGCTGGATGTGATAGACTGGACATACAGTGTTGAGGGTGCCGGCGGTGAGGCTGCCGCCGAGCTGGGCACCGAGCGCCATCTGAATGCCAAGACTACGGATAGCGATGTGTTCGACACGCTGACGATCAAGGGCCAGATGCAGACCACCGCCGGAAACGAGTATCAGGGTTTGTCCATCGACGGCATCGGCATCACTGTTTATGCTACTCAGAATACATACGAAAACGACAGCTTCGGCAATACTTATGACGCAAATGCCACCTATTATCCCGTGATTGATCTTGCCGGCTTGAAGGATGCAATTAAGAACGGCGGGAATGTGGCTGTCGATGCGGATGTAGAGGTCAGCAGCGTGGATACTGTGGCACAGCGCACTATTATTTCCAAGCCCACTACGCTGCAGCTGAATAAGAAGATCACCAGCCCGTATGAAATGGGTAATAATAACACCAATTTTACTGCATTGCTTGTTGCCGCTGATACGACCATCAACGCAGGCGAAGACGGTGGTATTGACACCCAGGGTGGTGCTTATGGCATCAATGTTTTAAGTGGTGCAAATCTGGTCATTAACGGCGGCACATACTATGGTGGCGGCACCGCAGTACAGGTGCAAAAAGGTACAGTGACGATCAATGGCGGTCACTTTGCGGTAGAGCCTTTTAGCGATGCTCGCTATGGTTACAACTTCCTGCTGAACTGCATTGACGACAACTACAAGAATGACACCGCTAAGATTATCGTCAAGGGCGGCACCTTCGTGAACTTCAACCCGGCGAATTGCAAGGCCGAGGGTGAGGGCACCAACTTCGTGGCGGATGGCTATGGCGTTGTTACTACACCGCAGGCCAACGGCGATGTGTGGTACACCGTCGTTCCCCAGTAAATTCTGATTTTCAAGCCCCTCCGCCTGAGGGCGGAGGGGCAATCAAAGGGCATAAGTTAAGCCTTATGCCTTTTGATTGCTTTATCTGTACTAATGTATGAAAGGAGTCCGGAATATGGGAAACGGGGCAGTAGCACTGATATCGGCGGCTTTAACGGCGGTTGCGGTCCTGCTTATAGTATGGCTGATAAGCTTTATACGCAGGTTCAATTCGGACACCGAATACTACTACTGGAAAATGCAGACGGCTGACACAAAAAAAGAGTACAGGCGCTGGCGCAGAGAAATACGCTGCCACTACCTTTGCCTCATACCGTTTGTAAACAACAAAAATGTTATGCGTCTGTATAACCGCATATACCGCAAAAAAATAGCTGCCGAAGCGGCTGAGGACGAACGGGAAGCGGATAACGGCATTACCAGTATGATAATTCCGTCGCTTGTCGGGATATTTGCGTGCGCCGCCTGCCTCTGCTCTGCAAGCTGGGCATGGTTTACGTCGGCGAACAGCGGCTCAGTGGCGACAATAAAAACGGCTGAAAAATACGAGCTGATATGTTCGGTCACCGACGGGGAAGGAAATCATATAGCACCCGAAAGCGGTGAATATCTGCTTGAAAACGGAAGCTACACGGTGCAGGCTGATGCCGCTGGCAGCGCTTATTCGACAGGATATTTTGTTGTGAAATATGGGGACAACACAAAATATTCGGTGCAGATACCGGCAAACGAGGCGCTTAACTTTAAGATTTCCGTCGCGGACTTTGACGGCAAATGCAGCATAACGATAGAGCCAAAATGGGGCACGTCCTCGGTCGGGCAGAGGGATATAGAAAAAGACAGCGTATTGGAGGTAAGATAACTCCCGATACGCTGTTTTTTTGCGTGACATCCATTGAGAAGCCATGGAGCGAGGTGCCAAAATACATGCAATTCCACTTTCCGCCTTGACAAGGCACGCATTTCGCGGCATACTGTTAATATGTAATTATGACCGAACGGCAGAAAGGGTGAACGGTGTGACTGCTGACGACAGAATAATGAGGCTGAGGGACAAGGCAAATAAGCTGCCGCTTCTGCCCGGCGTTTATATAATGCATGCAAAAAACGGCGAGATAATATATGTAGGCAAGGCAAAGCGGCTTAAAATGAGGGTCTCACAGTACTTCAGAAGCGACCGCAGGCATAATGACAAGGTCAGAAAGATGGTGTCGTCGGTTGAAGATTTTGAATATATAATATGCGACAGCGAATTTGAAGCGCTCATTCTTGAATGTTCGCTTATAAAGCAGCATATGCCGAAATACAATATACTGCTTAAGGACGACAAAGGGTACCACTATATAAAAATAACCGGCGGCGACTGGCCGGTGATATCTGCGTCGTTCGATACCGACGACAAAAACGCGGAATATATAGGGCCTTACATTTCCGGCTTTGTAGTGAACAGGACCATGGATGAGGTGCGCAAGATATTCCGTCTGCCGCAGTGCTCCAAAAGCTTTCCCCAGTGCGTAAACCGTCACGCAAGGCCGTGCCTCAATTATTTTATAAAGAACTGTTCCGCACCTTGCGCCGCAAAAATAAGCGCCGCGGAATACCGCGAGTCGGTGAGGCAGGCGGTCGAATTTTTAAAGGGTGGTTCGGCGCAGTCGGTGTCGGAGCTTAAAAAGCAGATGCTGCTTGCGTCCGACAGGCTTGATTTTGAAAAGGCAGCCAAGCTGCGTGACCGGATAACCGCCATCGAAAAAATAGGCGACAGGCAGAAAATATACAGCTCAACATATAAAAGGCAGGATATCATAGCGCTTGCCGCCGCGAATGAAGCGGCTTGCTTCGAGGTGTTTATATTCAAGGACGGAAAGCTGTGTGACCGCGAGGAATTCCTTACCGACGCCGTTTACGAGCTGCCGCAGGCGCGCAGCGAATTTATAAGGCGGTACTATTCGATGCGTGACGACATTCCGCCGCGCGTAACGGTAGACGGTGAGACCGAAGACCGAGAGCTGTTGGGAAAATGGCTCAGCGAAAAGCGCGGCAGCACCGCGGTGGTGGTCGTACCAGAAAAGGGTGAGCAGGAGCGGCTTGTCACAATGTGCCGCAGCAACGCGTCGGAGCGGCTTGCGCAGTCACTGGGGAGACATATGGGTCAGACTGCCGGACTTGACGAGCTGGCAAGGCTTTTGTCACTCAAGGAGCCGCCGAAAATAATAGAATCCTACGATATATCCAACACCGCCGGTGACGAAAATGTCGCCGGAATGGTGGTCTTTGAAAACGGCAGACCGCAAAGAAAGGCGTACCGTAAATTCAAGATCAAGAGCTTTTCCGGTCAGGATGACACGAGATCGATGGCTGAGGTGCTGGAGCGCCGGTTCACGGAATACAAGAACGGCAGCGATGACGAGAGCTTCGGGCGCCTGCCTGACCTCATACTGCTTGACGGAGGAAAGGGACAGATATCGGCGGTAGAACGGGTGCTGAAGAAAATGGATATAGATGTTCCGCTGTTCGGAATGGTCAAGGACTCAAAGCACAAAACGCGCGCCGTGACCTCGCTCGGCGAGGAAATAGCTATCAAAGCCAACCGAAGCGTGTACACCCTGGTGTCAACCATTCAAGAGGAGGTGCACCGCTTTGCCATAGGCTATCACAGGCAGTCGCGCTCAAAAAATGCATATGTTTCAAAGCTTACCGAGATTGAGGGTGTGGGCGAGGCACGGGCAAAAAAGCTTCTGCTCCGCTTCAAAACCCTGAGTGCTATCCAGAACGCCGACAAAGAGACACTCATGAAGGCAGGCATCCCCGAAAACGTGGCGGAAAATATCGTAAACTACTTCAGCGGAACGGAGCAATAGATAAACATTTTAACAAGCTGGCAGGAATAAGACCTTGCCGGCTTTGTTTTCATTATAAAAAGGAAATTTGATTTAGCGGTAAATACATTCATATAATTAATTGACAGACGTAGGGAACGAGCCTTGAGTGTCTTCCTGAATAAATACAAGAGCTGATTGTTGCATCGTAGGGCAGGGGCAAAGCCCCCTGCCCTACAAATGTAAAATTAGATTTTCCGCTTTTTATACCTAAACAAAAATTCAGCTGTATATAAATATAAAAACGTAACGGCGCAAGACAT